>DATKFK010000125.1:0-7441 GCA_035544375.1 Thermoanaerobaculia bacterium | reverse complement strand
GGACCGGCGGCGGCCCGCGGTGCGGGGTCCGGCGACCCGGCGACGGCCCGCGGTGCGGGGTCCTGCGAGCGAGCGGCGGCGGCCCGCGGGCCGGGCTGGGCCAGGGCGCCGGCACGCGCCGGGGCCGCGACGTACCGCTCGGGATCGCGGCGAAAGCGGTCGCGGCAGGAGGCGCTGCAGAAGGAGTAGGGAACGCGGTCCAGCACCTCGCGGTACTGCGTGCGGCGCTCATCCACGGTCATGCCGCAAACCGGGTCGCGCACCAGCGCCTGGCGCGGCGCGGCGCTCTCGAGGGGGTCCGTCGTCGTTGGCTTGTCCGGCACGTGGATTGGGAAGGCGGGGAAGGCGCTGCCGCCTACACCCCCGAACCCGTGCGCGGCCCGCCGCATTCCGCCCGGGGTGGCGGCGGCTCGGTCGCCGCCGGCAAGCGCGATAAGCTGGCGTCGATGCGGCACGTGATCGTCACGCGGTTCTCGGTCCCACGGCTGGATCCGGCGACCGCTGCGCTGCACGCCGACCGGCGATGGCTCGACGGCAGGCTGGCGCCTTTTCGCAGCTATTACGCGCCCAGCATCCAGCGGCTACGGGTGCCGGTCGTGCTGCTGTGCTCGAGCCGGAGCGCGGAATACGTGTCGCAGCGGCTGGCCGATCTGAAGTGGCTCTCGATCGTGGTGCAGGACGGTTGGTACGGCGGCTGGCGAGGCTCGCCGGACCAGGTCGTGACGAGGCTGGATTCGGACGACGCGCTGCACGAGGATTGGTTCCGGCGCCTGGACGAGGCCGAGGGCGACCCCGCGGCGGCGGCCGCCGAGGTGCTCTGCACCAGGGCCTTCCTGCGCCTGGACGCGCGCACCCACAAGCTGTATGCCTTGAGGCGCCGGGAGCCGTCGCCGCTGGCGGCCTTCCGCCGCGGCGCCAACCCCTTTGCCCATGACCACAAGGTGCTCGAGCGCCACTACCAGACGCACTGCCTGCCCGGGCAGTACCTGCTGCAGGTCGTCCACGGCGGCAATCTCGCCAACCGCGCGCCGGCCTGGTGGCGCTGCCATCGCCGGGTTCCACAGGCGAGACTCGCCGCTTTCGGCGTGACCGCTTAGCGGACGCTGGCGCCGCGCTCCAGCGCGCGCCGTACGGTCCATCTTGAGTTTGCGCTGGGCCTCAAGGTTTGGGCGACCGGGCCGCCGGCGAGCCGGAGGGCGCCAGCTCGGCGCGCCAGCGGCCCTCGGCAACCCAGGCGAAGGCATCCTCGGCGGCCTCCGCGGCGCGCTCCTCGGCGAAGCCGGCAGCCGCCTCGAGCCCGGCGCGGCGGGCCCTTTGCCAGGACTCGGGATCGGCCAGCAGGCGGCGGGCGGCGCGCGCGAAGGCGGCAGGATCGTCGCAGGGCACCAGGGTCGCGGCGCCGGCGGCATAGCCGCGGTAGCAGGAGACGTCCGAGGCCACGACCGGCACGCCGCAGGCCATGGCCTCGAGCACCGGCAGCCCGAAGCCCTCCTGCTCCCAGGAAGGGGCGAGCAGCAGGTCGCAGCCCGCCACCAGGCGCGCCACCGCGGGCGGCGCCAGGTAGTGGTGGAACTCGTCGGGCGCCAGCACCTGGCGCTCCTCGGCGGTCAAGGGCCACTGCGAGAGGCGCACCAGCCGGCAATCCAGCCCGCCACGGCGCAGCAATCGCACGGCGGCGAGCGCCGTCGCCACTCCCTTCCAGTCGATCTCGAACGGCGAAGCGACCAGGATGCGCGGCGGCCGGCCGGAAGCGTGGCGCTCGGCCCCATTTGCCGCGGCCGGGCCGGCCGCGCCGGGCGACCAGAAGGGCTCGAGCGGTTGCGGCACCACCCGCGCCGGGCGGCCGAAGCGGCGGCGCAGCAGCTCGGCGAGATGCGGAGCGACCGCCAGGCCGGGGAGCGGCAGCGCATAGGCGGCGAGGATCGCCGGGTGCTCGGCCTGGTTGTGGGTGTAGGTGGCCTCGAAGCCCTGGCAATAGTGCACTGCCTCGCCGCGCCCCGCGGCCGCGACGGCGGCCGCCACCGGCGCCAGGGTGGTCCAGAAGGTGGCGACGGTGACGTCCGCGGCAGGCAGGGTGGCCCGGGCGGCGGCGAGGGGCGGCCCGTAAGCCGCGATCGGCAGCGGCAGCCGGAGGAAGCGGCAGCGGCCGTCGAGCGGGTACCAGTCCGGCGGCGGCCCGGGGCAGGCGACGGTCACGTCATGGCCGCGGCGGGCCAGCAGGTTGGCCTGGTGAAGCGCCACCTTGTTGCCGCCGAAGAGCGTCAGCGCTTCGAAGACGTAAGTGATTCGCAGGGGCATCGCGCGACGATCGCAACAATCGCAATAATTTCAGCCAGCTCAGCCGGCTCGGCCAGCTCAGCCAGTTCATCCAGCTCCGCCAGCTCACCCAGCTCAGCCGCCGGCCCGGCCGGCCCGGCCGGGATCGGCGGGCCCGCGGCCTGCGGTCGGCGGCGGGGCTACTCGAGCAGCGCGAACTTGCAGTTGCGGCAGATGAAGTTGTCGGGCGCCGGCTCGAGGCCGTAGACCATGCGGCGCATGTGCGCCATGGCCGGCCCGGTCAGCACCTCCTCGACGCTGCTGGCGGTGAGATCCCCGACCACCTCCGACTCGCTGTAGTCCTGGCAGCAGAGGATGCATTGGCCGCGCGGGTTGATGTGGAGGTGCTGCAGGGGCCGCGAGCCGACGTGATCGCAGCCGCGCAGCTTGCGGCCCGGATGCTTGGTGGGCAGCCCGATGTTGAGGTAGCCGGCGCGGTCGTTGACGACGAAATACTTGACGTTGAAGCGGCTGCCGGCGAAGCGCTGCTCGATCTCGGCGAAGTCGGCGAGGTGGCGCTCGTCGCCGGTGCCCAGCACCACCATGTCCATCTGCTCGGCGACCGGCTTGTCCTTGGCGTAGTCGAGGTTGCGCAGCACCAGCCGCAGGTGGTCGCCGCCGCGGTCCTGGCGGTACTTGTCGGCGTCGAGCGTCGACAGGTTGATCGACAGGAAGCGCAGGCCGCCCATCGCGACCAGGGCGTCGATGCGGTCGGCGGAAAGGCCGGTGCCGTTGGTGAGCGCCGCCGGCGGCAGCCCCGCGGCGCGGATGGTCCGCACCTGCTCGACGAAGCGCCTGTCGAGGGTCGGCTCGTTGTAGCTGATCATGAAGACGGCTTCGATGGTGTCGCGGAAGGCGGCGAGCTCGCCGACGATGCGCTCGTAGAGCTCGGTCGGCATGAAGTAATCCTCGCGCGGCGCCACCGACACCGGGCAGAAGTAGCAAGCCTGGTTGCAGACGGTGTGCGCTTCGAGCGAGACGTACTTGAGCAGGAAGCGCCGGGAGAGGTCGGTGCCCGCTGGCACCACCCAGTGGCGCTCGCGCAACCGGCGCAGCGCCGGCGGCGATGCCTCGAGCCCTGCCATGACCTGGCAGAGGGCCTCGAAGGCCGGCTGGCCGAGCTCGAGCATCTCGTCGGCGAGCGGGTTGTAGGCGCGGTCGGGGCCGTAATGAATGAAGGGGCTGACCACGAGCGCCGCCGGCTCCGCCGCCGCCGTCGCGCCCGCGGGCGCGAGGTGCAGGGCACTGGCCGGAGCCAGGGGAGCGGGGGCGGCCGGGAAGGCCGGGGGTTGTTCAAGCTTCATTCAGGTCTCCGCTCGCCGTCCGCCGGTGAGCCCAGCCGGCCGCCGCGGCACACGGCGCCTGCGGCCGATTGTATCGCGGAGCGCCCAGGGAGCGCTTGGCCGCGTCTTGCCGCGGCTCATCGGGGGTCGTGATATGGGTTGCGTCCATGCCAGCCGAGCCGACCGGAGCGGGAAGCCCCCACGAGACTGAGGGGGCACCAGCCGGGCGCTGGCCAGGTATACGAGACTACCTGCTGCTGGCGTTGCTGCCCCTGGCGCAGGCGGCGCTCGACCGGCGGTGGCTGTTCGACGGCGCCGAGCGCCGCGACCCTTGGATCTACTACAGCTATTTTCGGTTCGCGCGCTCCTACCTGGGCCAGGACCCGGACCTGTACTACGGATCCCGCCTGTCGGTCATCCTGCCAGGCTGCCTGCTGCGCCACCTGCTGCCGGCGGTGCCTGCCAACGTGCTGCTGCACCTCGCCCTCTACGCTGGCGCGCTGGCGGCCTTCTTCTACGTCGCCCGCGCCCACGCCGGCCGCCGGGGCGCGCTGGTGGCCAGCCTGGCCCTCGGCGGCCAGCCGTTCTTCCTGCGCGCGATCGGCAGCAACTACGTCGACGGTTTCGGCATCACTTTTTATCTCGCCGCTCTCGCTGCCCTCACCGCGGCGACCGCCACCGCCGCCACCGCCGCCGGCACCGCCGGCACCGCGTGGCGCGGCAGCTGGCGGTGGCGGGCGCAGCTCGCGGCGGCTGGCGCGGCGGCGGCGGCGCTGGTCACGGCGAACCTGTTCTACGCGCTGTACCTGCCGCTGCTGGCCGCGGCCTTCCTGGTGTTCGACGGGCCGGCCGGCCGGCGGTCCCCGGCACGCGGGGCGCGCTGGCGCGAGGTTCGCCGGGGATGGGTTCGCTGGCGCGAGGTGCCGGCGGCGGCGGCGTGGGCGGCCGCGGGAGCCGCGGCGCTGTTCATCGGGCTCGGTGCCGTCGGCCGCTCCTGGGGGCGCGGGCGCCCGCGCTTCTACCTGAGCTCGACGTTCCGCTTCCTGTGGGAGTTCGGGCGCAAGCCCAGCATCTTCAAGCAACCGTTCGCCGACTGGGGGCCCCATGCCGGCTGGCTGGTCTTCCCGCTGCTGGTGCTGGGGGGCAGCCTCGCGGTGCTGGCGCGGCGGCCGCGGCCGGCGCGGATGGGCGCGGCGGGCGGCGGCGCGGTGGATGGGGGTGCGGCGGATGGGGGTGCGGCGGGCCCTGCGGCGGCTGGCGGCACGGCGGATCGCGGTGCGGCGCCCGGCGATGCGGCGGCCGGGGCGCCGGCCGGGTTCTCCCAGGTCCAGTTCCTGGCCTTCTTCGCGGCGATGGCGGCTTGCGAGCTGGAAGGCCACGGGGTCACGCTCGAGTATCCCTATTACGCCAGCCTGCTGCTGCCGGCGGCAGGGCTGGCGCTCGCCGGGCAGCTGGCGCCGCTGCTGGGCTCCCTGGCTCCTCGCGTCTTCGCGGGCTTCGCCGCCGCCCTGGCAGCGCTGCTGGCGCTGGCCAGCGTCGCCGGGCCGCTCCTGCCCGTTGCCGGCGCGCCGCCGACGATCGCCTGGCCGCTGGCGCTCGGCGCCGTGATGGTGGCGGTGGTGGCGACCGGCCGGCGCGGCCTGGGGGCGGCGGTGCTGCTGGCGGTCTCGCTGGCCGCCGCGGTGCTCGCCGCCGAGGCCGCGGTCAGGCCGGCTGTCCCGGAGCCGGCCGCCTACGCCGACTCCTATCTCTTCTTCCGGCAGGTCGACGCCGGCCTGAGCCTGCTCGTGCGGCAGGACCCCAGCATGCAGGTGCGCTTGTGGTACGACCGCAGCGAGCCGGCCGGCCGGTTCTATGACTCGCTGGCGACCGCCTGGCGGCTCTGCCGCCGCCTGGTCACCTTCTCCTTCCCCAACGTGGCGGGCGGCGACATGTGCGACCACGCCCGGCTGGGCCCCGGGATGATGCTGGCGCTGCCGTCGCAGCGGCCGCCCATGGAGACGGCGGCGGCGGCCGAGCGCTCCCTGGCGTCGATCGGCCTGCGCGCCTGCTGGCTTGGCGTGACGCCGCTCCCCGGCCCGGTGGCGCCGCTGGCGGTGAGCTGGCTCGAGACCGCGCCGGCCGGGAAGGAGTGCAGGGCGCCGACACGTCCTACGGGCCGAAAATGACGGATTGCGGGGGCCCGTCGCAACGTCGCCGATCCCTCCCGGGTACGCTCAGGCGCTGGGGACTTCGCCGGGCGGGGCGGCGGCCCGGCGCTCGCGCCGGCGCTCTTCGAGCTCGGCGACGGTGCGCGGCCAATCGGCCTTGAGGAGGCGCGAGAGCGCGCGGTCGGCCAGCAGGCGGCCTCCGGTCTGGCAGGCGGCGCAGTAGTTGGCCTCGTTCTCGGCGTAGACGATGCGCTGGACGGGGGCGCCGCAGCGTGGGCAGGGCATCCCGAAGCGGCCGTGGACCGCCATCTCGGGGCGGAAGGCGGTCACCTTCTCGGGGAAGCCCGGGGTGTCGCGGCGCAGGCGCTCGAGCCATTCGGTCAGGGTGTCGCGGGTGGCTTGGAAAAGGCGCCGGCTCTCCTCTGCGTCGAGGTCGGTCGAGCGCTTGAACGGCGAGAGGCGGGCGCGGTGCAGGATCTCGTCGGAATAGGCGTTGCCGATACCCGAGAAGATGGCGGGGTCGGTGAGCGACCGCTTGAGCGTGTGGCTCTCGCGCAGCAAGGCGGCGCGGAAGCTCTCCAGGCAGGCGTCCAGCACCTCGAGGCCGCCGGGGTCGAGGGCGGCGAGCGCCGCGCCGCCCTGCACGAGCTGGAGCGACGCCCGTTTCTTGCTGCTGGCCTCGGTGAGCAGGAGGGTGCCCCCGGCGAAATCGAAAGCGGCGAGGCCGTTGCGCCCCGGGATCGCCGCTCCCGCCGGCCGCCAGCGCAGGCGCCCGGCGACCATCAGGTGCAGCACCAGGAACAGGTCGCCCGCGAGCCCGAGCACGATGCGCTTGCCCAGGCGGCTCACGCCGGCGACCCGGCGGCCGGCGGCGGCGGCCAGGGGCGGCTCGACCGAGCGCAGCAGGAACGGGCTCGCCAGCCGCACCCCCAGCAGGCTCTCCCCGACGACCAGCGGCGCCAGGCGCTCGACGTAGAGCTCGACGTCGGGGAGCTCGGGCATGGGAACATGATAGCGGGCCGGGTTGCCGCGCCCGTCCTGCCGCCCATACACTTGCCGCGGAAGCGCTGAAAGCCGATGGACGACCCGACCCTGCCGCCGATCGTCTGCACCCTGACCACGCCCGAGCTGCGGGAGCGGCGCGCCGGCCTGCTGCGGCGCGTGCGGCAGCGCCTGGCGGCGGCGCTGCCGCTTCCGGGCGGCGCCGGCTACGAGCTGCGCTTCCCGGGCGACGAGGCCACGGTCGACGACGTGCTGGAGATGGTGCGGCTCGAAAGCCGGTGCTGCGCCTTCCTGCGCTTCCGGGTGACGCTCGAACCGGGGGGGCGAGAGGTGGCGGTCGAGGTCAGCGGCCCCCCGGGCGGCGCGGAGATCCTGGTCGGCGAGCTCCGCGAAGAGCGGGTCTGATCACGACGGCGCGAGGCGCGCCGCCAGCTCGAGCTGCAGCAGGCGCATGAAGTCCTGGGCGTTGGTGATCACGCCGAAAGCCTGGTGGGTGCCGCGGTCCTTGAGCTTGTGCACCACGAACTCGGTCTGATCGACGCAGATGGTGGTGATCTCGGCGAGCGAGCCGTCGGCGCGGGCGCAGTAGGTGGGCAGCATGTTGCCGGCCGCGATGGCGTGCAGGGCGGTCGCCACCATGACCACCATGGTGGCCCGCGAGGTGAGCTCGCGCATGGCGCCCTGGGCGTC
>DATKFK010000124.1:0-2853 GCA_035544375.1 Thermoanaerobaculia bacterium | reverse complement strand
GCTGTTCATTGCCGACCTCGTCCGTTTCCGCGGCGATCTCGAGCGCGACCTCCTGTCGCTGGCAGAGATCGTCGCCGCCAACAGCACCGCGGCGATCGCTTTCGACGACCCCCGGGCCGCCGCCGAGACGCTGGGCGCCCTGCGGGCGAGGCCGGTCGTCTGGGCGGCGTGCATCTACCGCGCCGACGGCCGGCGCTTCGCCGAATACTTCCGTGCCGGGGTGCGCCCCCACCCGCTGCCGCCCTTGCCGCCGCCGGACGGCGCCCACTTCGGGTCGGGCATGCTCCGCCTCGCCAGCCCGATCCGCCTGCCCGGCCAGCGCATCGGCACCGTCTACCTCGAGGCGGGTCTCGCCGACATGTACGCGCGGCTGCGCTGGCAGGTGGCGACGGTGACGGTGGTGCTGCTCGCCGCGGCGGCCCTGGCGCTGCTGCTGTCCTCGCGCCTGCAGCGCGTGATCTCCGAGCCGATCCTCGAGCTGGCGGCGACGGCGACGGCGGTGTCCCGGCAGCAGGACTATTCGCTGCGCGCCGAGCGGCGCAGCCGCGACGAGCTAGGGTCGCTGGTGGACGCCTTCAACCAGATGCTGTCGCAGATCGGCGACCGCGACCGCCAGCTGCAGCGCGCGCGCGACGAGCTCGAGCAGCGCGTGGTCGAACGCACCGCCGAGCTGCGGCAGGAGCTGGCCGAGCGGCGGCGCGCCGAGCGCGAGCTGGCCGAGCGCAACGTGCTGCTCGACCAGAGCAACCGCGAGCTCGACGACTTCGCCTACATCGCGTCCCACGACCTCAAGGAGCCGCTGCGCGGCATCCACAACTTCGCGCGCTTCCTGCTCGAGGACTATGGCGGCCAGCTCGACGACGAAGGGCGCGCCAAGCTCGAGACCCTGGTCCGGCTGAGCCGCCGCATGGAGGCGCTGATCGACTCCCTGCTCCATTACTCGCGGGTGGGGAGGGTGGACCTGGCCATGGACCGCGTCGACCTCAACGCGGTGCTCGAGGCGGCGCTCGACTCGCTGTCGGTGCAGATCCAGGAGAGCGGGATCGAAGTGCGGGTCCCGCGGCGCCTGCCGCCGGTGCGCTGTGACCGCGTGCGGATCGGCGAGGTGTTCCAGAACCTGGTGGCAAATGCCATCAAGTACAATGACAAGGCCGGCGGGAGGTGGGTCGAGATCGGCTTCTCGACGGCGGCCGCGGCCGCTGCCGACCCGGGTGCGGCTGCCGCCGCCGCTGTCGATGCCGCCGGGTCGCGCCGGCCCTTCGTCTTTTTCGTGCGCGACAACGGCATGGGCATCCCCGGCAAGCATTTCGAGGCCATCTTCCGCATCTTCAAGCGCCTCCATGGCCGCGAGCGCTTCGGCGGCGGCACGGGTGCCGGGCTCACCATCGTCAAGAAGATCGTCGAGCGCCACCAGGGCCGGGTCTGGCTCGAATCGGTCATGGGCGAGGGCACCACGTTCTATTTCACTCTGGAAAGGGAGGGCGGCACGTGAGCCAGCACCCCAGCCACACGCCGAACCAGCCGATCCTGCTGGTCGAGGACAGCCCCGAGGATTTCGAGACCACGCGGCGGGCGTTCCGCAAGTCCGGGCTCAAGAACCCGATCACGCTGTGCGCCGACGGCGACGAGGCGCTCGACTACCTGCACCGGCGCGGCCGTTTCGCCGACCCGGCCTCGTCGCCGCGGCCGGGCATCATCCTGCTCGACCTGAACCTGCCCGGGACCGATGGCCGGCAGGTGCTCGAGGAGATCAAGGCCACCGAGAACCTCAAGCAGATCCCGGTGATCGTCCTCACCACCTCGAGCGACGAGCGGGACGTCAACGCGTGCTATCGCGCCGGAGCCAACAGCTACGTGCAGAAACCGGTGGACCTGGAGGGCTTTCTGCGCGCCGTCGAACGGCTCAACGACTACTGGTTCGAGGTGGTGATCCTGCCCCGATAGGGGTGGAAGGGGAGGGGAGAGTTGGCGGCGCTCCACATTCTCATCGTCGACGACAGCCCGGAGGACCGCGAAATCTACCGCCGGTTCCTGGCGGCGGACCGCGGGCGCGAGGTCCGTTTCGTCGCGACCGAGACCGGGGAAGAGGGGTTGGACGCGGCGGGCCGCGACCGCCCCGACTGCATCCTGCTCGACTACCGGCTGCCGGACCTCGACGGCCTCGAGTTCCTGCGGCGCCTGCAGGCGGGGCCGCGGCCGGCGCCGGCGAGCGGTCCGCCGCCGGTCATCGTGCTGACCGGCCAGGGCAACGAGGCGGTGGCCGTGGCCGCGATGAAGAGCGGCGCCCAGGACTACCTGGTCAAGGACGAGATCACGGAGACGGTCCTGCTGCGCGCCGTCGACAACGCCATCGAAAAGGCGGCCCTGCGGGCCGAGGTCGAGGCCCGCACCGCGGCCCTGGTCGCGGCCAATGCCGAGCTGCGGCGCGAGGTCGACGAGCGCCAGCGGGCGGAGCGGGCTCTGCAAACCGCGCATGCGGCGCTGGAAGGGCTGGTCGAGGCGCGCACCCATGAGCTGTCGCGCGCCAATGTCGAGCTCAAGCGCGAGATCGCCGAGCGCCGGCGGGCGGAGCTCGAGCGCGCCGGCCTGTTGCAGCTCGAGCAGGAGGCCCGCCGGCAGGCGGAGGAGGCGAACCGTCTCAAGGACGAGTTCCTGGCCATCCTGTCGCACGAGCTGCGGACGCCGCTCAACGCCATCCTCGGCTGGGCCCATCTGCTGCGCGTCGGCAATCTCGATGCCGCCGCCGCCACGAGCGCCCTCGAACGGATCGAGCGCAACGCCAAGGCGCAGGCCAAGCTGGTCGGCGATCTCCTCGAGGTGTCGCAGATCATCACCGGCAAGCTGCGGCTCGAC
>DATKFK010000123.1:0-2459 GCA_035544375.1 Thermoanaerobaculia bacterium | reverse complement strand
ACGCGGGCGCGGGCCGCGGCCAGCCGCGCGTCCGACTCCCCCACGCGCTGTTCGATTGCGGCGAATTCACGCGCTTCAAGATAGGAGAGTTTCTTCTTGACGGAGATGGTGCCTTTGGCGGAGTTGGCCTCGGCCTTCGCGGGAGTCGACGCGCCCTCTTCCGACGCATCCGTTTCTTTGGTCTCCAGCCAGGACTCCCATTGACCGAAGTCGGCGAACTGGCCGATGCGGCCCTTGCCGTCGAGGCCGAGGACCGTCGTGGCGACGCAGTTGAGCAGGTAGCGGTCGTGGGTGACGAGGACCAGCGCGCCAGGAAACTCGAGCAGGTTGTCTTCGAGGATCTCGAGCGTGGGGATGTCGAGGTCGTTGGTGGGCTCGTCGAGGAGAAGCACGTCGGCGGGCTCGAGCATGAGGCGTGCGATGAGGACGCGGGCGCGCTCGCCGCCCGACAGGTTCCGGACCGGCTGGTTGAGCTGCTCGCCGGTGAAGAGAAAGCGCGCTGCCCAGCTGGCGACGTGCAGCGGACGGCCATTATGGATGACGGAGTCGCCTTCAGGCGCGAGAGCGCGGCGAAGCGTCAGAGCCTCATCGAGCTCGCGCGCCTGGCTGAAATAGACGAGCCTCAGTGCGTCGGCGCGGCGAATGCTGCCGGCGGCGGGCTCGATCTCGCCGCGGAGCAGGCGCAGGAGCGTCGTCTTCCCGCTGCCGTTGGGGCCGACGAGGCCGACCTTGGTTCCGGCAGTCAGCGCAAAGTTGAGGCCGGAGAACAGGCGGCGGCCGCCGATCTCGCAGGTCACGTCTTCGAACTCAACGAGCCGCTTGGTCTTGCGCTGGCTGGCGGCGAAGTCGATGCCAGTGGTCCCGGTTACGGTGCGCGCTGTCATGTCGGCGAGCTGGCCGATCATGGCGTTGGCCGTGTCGATGCGCGCCTTGGACTTGGTGGTGCGCGCCTTGGGGCCGCGGCGGAGCCACTCAATTTCGGTGCGAACGCGGTTGCGCAGCGACTCCATCTGCCGGTTCTGCGATTCGAGGTAGGCCTGCTTCTCTTCAAGGAAGCGGCTGAAGTTGCCTTTGACGCGCAGAAGGCCCTCGGCGTAGACGCGGTTCAGCTCGACGATCTGCGTGCGGGTGGACTCGAGGAAGTAGCGGTCGTGGCTGACCGTCACGGTGGCGAAGGGCGCGCCGTTCAGCAGCTCTTCCAGCCATTCAATGCCGGCGAGGTCGAGGTGATTGGTGGGCTCGTCGAGCAGCAGGACGTCGGGCTGGGTGACGAGCGCTTCGGCGATGGCGAGGCGCTTGCGCCACCCGCCCGAGAGGGAAGCGGCTTCGGCATCGAGGCTGGTGAATCCAGTGCGACCGGCAAGCTCCTGGATGCGGCCTTCGCGCTCGTCTTCGGGGACCTCGGCGGCGACCAGATCGCGTTCGAGGACCTGGCGGACGCTGATGCCGGGCTCGAAGCGGGAGTCCTGCGGAACGTAGGCGGCGCGGGCGCGCTTGCGGACGGCGAGTTCGCCTTCGTCGGGCTCGATCTGGCCCGCGAGGACGGCGAGCAGCGTGGATTTGCCAGCGCCGTTGGGGCCGATGAGCCCGATGCGGTCGCCGTCTTCGACGGTGAGCGAGATGCCGCGGAAGAGCGGCGTGGCGCCGAACTGCTTGGTGATGGATTGGGCGTTGAGGATCGGCGGCATCTGATTACGTCAAGCTTAGAGGATAAATGCCTGAGAGAATGATTTGAGCCACCGGACCGGCTTGGTATAAAGGCTCGGGAGAAAGAGGACATGGCGCGTTTACGATATGCGGCGGCTGCGTTGGCTGTAATGACAGGATCGATGGGACTGCACGCTGCGGACTGTGCGGCGATGAAGGATCTGAAACTCGAGGGCACGACGATCCGCATGGCCGAGGCGGTGTCGGGGCGGCTGGAACTTCCGAGGATGGCGCCCCAGGAGGGATTGCCGGCCTTCTGCCGGGTCGCGGGGCTGTTGCGGCCGACGAGCGACTCGAAGATCCATTTTGAGGTGTGGCTGCCGGAGAAGGACTGGAACGGGCGGCTGCTGGGCACAGGAAACGGCGGCTTCGCTGGGCAGATCGATTACCCGCAGATTGAGGGCGCATTGAAGCGGGGGTTTGCGGTAGCGGGATCGGATGCGGGGCACCAGGCCGAGGGGACGGATGCGAGCTGGGCCTTTGGGCATCCCGAAAAGGTGAAGGACTTTGGCTGGCGCGCAGTGCACCTGATGACAGAGCGCGCCAAGCAGATCATCCAGGCGTACTACGGGAAGGCGCAGGACAAGGCTTACTTCGACGCCTGCTCCGATGGCGGACGCGAGGCGCTGATGGAGGCGCAGCGGTTTCCCGCGGACTATGACGGTATTCTGGCGGGCGCTCCGGCGTACAACTGGACGGGCCTGATGGCAGGTGCGGCGGAGAATACGAAGTGGATGAGGGCGGCGGCTGCG
>DATKFK010000122.1:0-7857 GCA_035544375.1 Thermoanaerobaculia bacterium | reverse complement strand
GGCGGCGGGCTTCGAGACGCTCGCGCAGCCCGCGCCTGACACCCTCGACGAGGGAGCGGCGCTGGCGTCCATGGTCGCCGTGCCAGAGCCAGCGGCCCGCGGCCTCGAGATGCTCGAGCAGGGCGCGCCGCTCGTCGGGCGGGTCGGGCAGCAACGGACCGAAGCGCGCCGCGGCCCGCCAGGCGAGCGCCGCGACGAGCAGCAGCGCCGGCAGCACGGCGGTCCAGGCGTATTGCGCCAGCAGCGTCGCGAGCGCCGGCATGTCGTCGTAGGCGCTCAGCTCGACGCCCGCGGGCGGCGGGCGGCGGGCGCCGCCGTGGCGCCCGACCACCAGCCACAGCAGGAAGGCGGCGTTGTCGTGCTTGCCGATCAGGTGGTTGAGCATGAAGCGGTCGCTGCCCACCACCGTCAGCTCGCCCTTGCCATACGGGAACACGAGGACCGTCGCGCCGAGCTCGTCGCCGCCTTTGAAAACGGCGGCGGCGCGGGTGTCCACCAGCCGCGCGAGCTCGTGCATCTGCACGATGCCGTCGTCCTGGATCGGCATGAGCGGCAGGCGTATGCGACCGAAGGACCGCGACGACGCCTTCGCGGCGACCCGTTTTTCCTCGACGCCGAACGCCGCCAGCAGCGGGTCAGGCGAGGTTCCCGCAGACGGCTTGCCGGCGGGGTGCCGAGGTGTCACGTTCACCTCCCAGCTCTCCGCCGGGGTGACGATCAAACGGCCGCCCTGTCGCATCCACGCCAGCAGATCCGGCAGGCGCAGGCGGGCGACCGCCGGCGAACGGTTCAGCAGCACCAGCACGCGGTCGGGCGGCGGCATGCCGATCTCGCCGTCGCGACGGTGCACCGGGTAGCCGAACCGGGACAGCAGGTGCTCGGCGGCCAGCCAGGGGTTGGCGGCGGCCGCGCCGCGCAGGCCAACCTCGACGGTTTCGACTTCCGGTTCGTAATAGCGCAGATACAGCCGGCCGCCGGCGACGAGGGCCGCGCCGGCGAGCAGCGCGAGCAGCACCGTGCGGCCGCTGGCGCGCCAGCGCGGCCTCAGGGTCGCGGCTCCGATCGTCGCCGGTCGCGATGCTCCCTGCTGGCCGCGGTGATCGCGGCGCATCATGATCCCGCCGCGGCGCCTACTGATCCCGCCGCGGCGCCGCTCGGGCCGGCGGCGCCGGTCACGGCGGCGTCCGCGGCACCGAAGGTCCGGCTCCAGCCGGCGCACAGGTCCCGCATGTCGGGGGCGTCCGGCTCGCGGCGGCCATAGGCAACCGCCTGCCAGGACGCGGTGAGCCGTGCAAAGAGCGGCTCGGCGGCGGCGGCGATGCCGGCGCCGGTCCCGGCATCGGTGGCGGCGCCCGCGCCAGCCGCGGCGGCGGCGGCACCCGCGGCCGCCGCGTGGCGGCGCACGGCGAGCAGGCAGTCCCCCTCGGTCCAGCTCTCCGCGAAGCGGATGGCGGTCGCGGCCAGCAGCGCCGCGAGCGCGCCGCGGTAGAGCAGGCTGAGCGCCGAGGCCGCCTCGCCGCGCTCCCACAGCTGCCAGGCGGCCACCGGCACGTCGGCGGGCAGCGAGGATGGGCGCACGTCGAGGCCGTGCACGGTGAGCGGCGGGGCATCGGCGCCCGCCGCGTCCGGCCGGCCGCCGGCGCCGGCCCGGCTCCTGCCCGGCAGCAGCCAGGCGCGGCGCCAGCGCAACAGCGCCCAGGCCAGGGCGCCCGCACACGCCGCCGCCAGCAGGCGGACCTGCACCCGGTGCGGGACCCGCGGCACCAGCGGCCACTCCCAGTCGCTGTCCGCGGCGGCCTTGGCCCCCGGGCTGCGCGGCACCCAGCGGATGCGCTGGTCCTCGGTCGCGAAGTCCGGGGAGCTCAACACCTCGGCGACCGCCGTCCGCACCTGGCGGCCAAGCGGAGCGGGAGGGTCTCCCGCCGCGGGCGCCGCGCGCGCGGTGGCCGCCGCGGCCAGCGGCGGCGGCGCCACGGCCTGGCCGAACGCCAGGAACGCCAGGCCGAACCCAACCAGCAGCAGAGGGGACGCGGCAGGGCGGGGCAAGGCCGGCAGCGCTGCGGGCGGGGGCGCTGCGGGCGGGGCGGTCCCGCACCTCCTCCATTAGCATTAGCCAGGCGGGACCTGTGCAAGAGGGAAAGCTGGGTGAGAGTCGGGATGGCGGAATTGCGAAAGGAGGAACCATGAGCGAACGCGACGGATATGAGCCCGCCGTCCCCCGGGCGGCCGCCGCTGAAGTCATCGTCTGGACGCGGAGCAAGCTGGCCTGCATCCTCGCGCCGGCACGCTAAACGAGCAGGCCAACTGGCCCTAGCGGCTTGTCTAACATACGCGACTTGCGTAGACTTCCTCCGTGGAGTTCATCGAGACGCCGTTATTTACCCGACTCCTCAGCCGCTACCTGGCAGATGACGAGTACCGGCGGCTCCAGGTCCATATGGCCCTCGATCCCGATGCCGGCGACGTCATGCCTGGGACGGGCGGTTGTCGCAAGATGCGCTGGGCAGATCAGACGCGGGGCAAGGGAAAGCGCGGCGGCCTCCGGCTGATCTACTGCCACCTGGTGCAGGACGGGCAGATCTGGCTGCTGACGCTGTACGCCAAAGGCGAGGTCTTAGACCTGAGCGCCAAAGAGAAGCGCCTGCTCAAGGCGGCGATTGAGGACGAGGTACGGCAGCGTTCGCTTCGCCGCCGGTCGAAAGGGAGATAAGGATGCCCAGGACGAGCAAGAAGGTTCAGAGAGCTGGCGCCGCCATGAAGAGCGAGGAGCGAAGCCTGTTTCGTGAATTGATGTCGGGTGTGAAGGCGATGGGCCAACACCGCGAAGGGCTTCTCACATTGCGCACCCATGAAGTTGTGCCCATAGCCCTTCCGGCTTTGAATCCACGACTCGTGCGCGAGACGCGCGAAGCCTTGCACATGTCGCGGCAAGTCTTTGCCTTGAAATTGGGCGTTAACCCCCGCACGCTCGAGCGCTGGGAGCAGGGTCGCAGCAAGCCTAACGAGCAGGCGGCGGCGCTGATCTGGTTGGTGCGGAAATACCCGGACACTCTGGAGCGGCTCGAGTCTCTAAGTGTCCCCGAACGCCTGAAATAACGTCGACTCGATCGGCGCCGCATTGACAGCTCCCCCTGCAGCAGCGTATAAGAACCGCAATTGCTGTGCTGAAGCGAAAGGAAAGCCCATGCGCAAGGCCTTGACAGCGTTCTTCCTGGCCGCCGCTATCGTCCCGGCGCTCGCCGCCCAGACCGGACCGGCCGCCGGCGTGGGCACGGAGGGCTCGACGGGCAGCGCCACCCAGCTGGTGGCTACCGGATCGAAGCTTGATGCCTTCGCGCCCTCGACCGGCCTCATCTATCACAATGGTCCGGTGCTCCTCACCGCGAGGGCGGTCTTCATCTTCTGGGGGCCGACCTTCGCGAATCCCGCGTCGCCGGACTACGCCTACGCCCAAGCGCTGATCGCTTTTCGCAACCAGCTCGGCACGAGCCACCCATACGACATCATCACTCAGTATTACCAGATCGTGGGCGGCGTCAAGCAATATATCGAGCTCACCAACCTGGGCGGCGGCACCCCTGATTGGTTCGACGCCTCGACGCCGCCGACCGATGTCACCGACGCCAAGGTGCAGGGCGAGGTGAGCAAGTACCTGGCGAGCCATGCCTTCGACGTCGATTCGATCTACCAGGTGTTCATCCCCAGCACTTCCTATTCCTCCGACGGCGGCATCACCTCCTGCGGCGGGCCGGATGTGGGTTACTGCTCCTATCACAGCTACTTCACCAGCGGCACCGACAACGTCGTCTACTCCATCCAGCCCTATCCGAGCTGCTCCGCCTGCCAGGTTGCCGGCATGACCACGACGCAGATCCAGGAACGCTTCATGTGCGGCGAGACCCGCGAGTCGGTGACCGATCCCCTGACGACCGGCTGGTGGTCGGCAGCCGGCGGGGAGTGCGATGCCCTGTGCGGCTGGCAGTTCACCACCTCCACCCCCTGCGGCAAGACCTGGTCGAACGCCGCCGGCAAGTGCGTCAGCTGAGGACGAGCCCGGCCCGGGGCGACCGGCGGCGGGGCCTTTCTACCTTGCTCGAGGAGCGGATACTAATCCCGTCATGACCACGCGGACCATTCCCCTGAGCGACCGGGAGCCACTTCTCTCCGAGGCGTCACACCAGTTCTTATAGAGACCCACTAACGGCCTCCCATTCTTCAATCGAGCAGCCGCCGGATATCGGCCATCGGCCGAAACAGCTTCATGGGCTGGTCCGGAAACGGTAGGAAGCTTTCCCGCTCGTAGAAACGGCGAGCGCTCTCATCTTTCGCATCGACGATCACCGCGAACGAGGCGATCTCGCTCCGCGCGGCGCGGTAGAGCGCGTCGGCAAGCAGAAAGCGCCCGTAGCCCTTACCCTGTTGGTGGCGATCGACGGCAAGCCGGCCCAGCAGCGTCGCCGGGACCAATGGATATCGCGGGAGCTTGCGCACAGTCTGTGCCGGCAGCTCGGCGAGCTGTACCGATGTCGAGGAGAGGGTGTAGTATCCCCCGATCGTACCATCCGGCAGCAACAGGACGAAGGGTGCGGCCATGTTCTTCCGCGCGTCCTGGCCAGCCTGCGTCCGGAAATATCGATCGAGCGGTTCTACACCGCTCTCGAATTCCGACCGGTCATGGCTGGACGTTAGCGGTTCGACGCGAAGTGTCTCTTCTTTTTCGTCGGACACGCGCGTCAAACGCCGGCTCGCTCGCGATAGCGGCGCACCGTGTCGCGCAGACGGTCATTGACCGGCTGCGGGTTCAGCAGCGCGTCGACGAAGGCCTCGCTGTCGCGGACAGAGAGGGCAAGCTGGCTGTGTTCCTCGATCGCACGCCGCGCGGCGTCTTGCACGCTGGTCAGCACGAAGTCGGTCACGCTCCGCCCCTGCAGGGTGGCTGCCCGCTCGATCAGGCTCTTCTGCTCTGCGGTGACGCGCGCCTCCAGGCGCTCCGCCCGTGTGCGCTTGGTTGTGGATCTGGATGCTGCATTCGCCATGGCCGTTCTCCTACCAATAGTGTACGGCCATTGGCCGGGCATTGCAAGCTAAGCCAACCCGATCCAACCCGATTAGGTCAGTCTGCGCTCCACCTCGCCAGTCGCCTGATGCAGCCGGTTGTACAGGTGCGCAAGCCCGGCGGCGCCGTGGCAGGGGGCCGCCATCGACGACGCCGCAGATTCCTCCGCCGGGCCCGACGGCCCGGAGATTGCGCCTCGAGACCATCCGCCGCCAGGCCGAGCCGTGGCGCGAAGCTTCCGAGAACCTCGCCGGTGGCCGGATCGCCTCGGCGCTCGACGCCTACCAGCAGGCCGGCCGCCTGCACCTGGCCGACACCCGAGCCGCCGCCCGTACCGAGCTGCTCGCCCAGGTCGCCGCCGACCGCGCGACCGACCCCGGCAGCCGGCAGCTGGTGCTGGCCTACCGCAACGAAGACGTGCAGCGGCTCAACGCCGGAACAGCCAGGCAGCGTAACCCTCCCCCTCTGAGAACGCGTTACGGCCGCTTGCGCCGGCGCCTACCTCCCCGTCGGTCTACGGCGAAGAGTTACCTTCGTCGTCGAGGGAGAGAAGGACGCTGACCGCGTCGCCGCTCTTGGCCTCGCTGCGACCACCAACCCCCGGCGGAGCCGGCAAGTGGCGTTCCTCGGACAGCGCCACTCTGCGCAGCGCCCGGGTGGTGATCGTGCCCGACCACGACGCCATCGGCTGCCGCCACGCCGCGGCGGTCGGCGCCGCCCTGGCCGGTGTCGCCTCCGAGGTGCGCTGGCTCGAGCTGCCAGGCCTGCCTGACAAAGGCGACGTGTCCGACTGGATCGCCGGCCGCCAGCGCGAGGGTGCCGCCGCCGGCGACATCGGCGGCGACCTCCTTCAGCTCGCCACGGCGGCGCCACCTGCGGCCGAGAGGGCCGCGCTCGAGGCCTCGGGCGCCGCGGCAGCGACCGGTCCTCTGGTTTCCGGGTAGGGCGGAACCTGAGGGGCGCTGCCCACCGGAGGAGAAGGCCCCACCGGCGCGCCGCTGCAACCGCTTTCGAGCTTGCCGGGCGGCCTTGCGACCGGTGCCGACTCCGGCAACCGGCAGCGGACCGTGTCCGACATGCCTCCGGCCAAGGGAGCGCCGCGCCAGAGTGACCAGCAACCCGGCCGAACATCAGCCGCGCCCACGCCACGGATAGTCTAGTCCATTGCGAAAGGACGGAACCGGCCGGGCTGGGACGTGCGCCCGGCGAGCCGGCAACGCAGCTAGAACCCCACTACCGCGCCAAGCGCGCGCGCGGGCACCCGGGCCGCCCCCGCCTGATTGCCGCTCATCAAGCGCTACTGTAGGCTATCAAGAGCGAAGCCAGCGCTGTTGAGCTGAAATTCAGAGTGATGCAAGGAGGCGCCGTCATGACTGCCCGCCTGCCGTTGGTGTTGGGCGTGATCGTCCTCGGCCTGCTGGCGTGCCTGTTGCTCGCGGCGCGGTGGCAGCGCCATCAACCCGCGGCAGCTGCACCGCCGAGCAAGCTCACGCTCGGGCCGGAGGATCTGTTTGTTACGGTACCGTCGGCGAAAGACCTCCTGGAGGCGTGGCGCTGGAAGGTTGGAAAGGACGCCACGGTCTTCCGGGTGACCGTCTGGGGGGACCTCTTCACCCGCAACGGCGACGGTCGCATCTACTGGCTCGACACCGGCGGCGATCGCTACGTCGAAGTCGCCAGGAGCGTCGAACAATGGGCCAGCGCGGCCAATACCCACGGGATGGAGTGGTTCCACGGCAACACCCTCCTCGCCCTCCGGGCTCGCGGCCTGAAGCCGGCGCCGGGACAGGTCTACAGCTGGCGGCAGCCGCCCTACCTGGGCGGCGCCGAGACCGTGGACAACGTCGATCTGATTGACCTCGAGGTGCATGTCTCGAACGCCGGCAGGCTAGCCGCGGCGGTCAAGGACGTGCCACCCGGTGCCAAGATCGAGGATGTCGATTTTCAGCCCCTTGGCCCGGTGGGAAGCCCGGACTCCAAGGTCTGGGACGTCGTCATCAACGCCGAGCTCCAGTACTCGATGTGGCCCGGCGGCACGGATCTCCCGGCGGGTTGGAAGCGGGTGGGCATGAAGGGAACGAAGGAGGAGTGCCTCGACTACATCAAGACGCACTGGACTGACATGCGCCCACTGAGCCAGCGGGACCCCAAGGAAGGCCAGCAGCCTTGAGGTAGTGGCCGGCCAGTCGTCCGATCTTCACGCGCCTTGGATTCAGGCCCGTTTGCGACCTGTCCGGAGTGCCGCGACAGGCGTGGGCCGCGGCCGGCGACTCGCGACGAACACGTGGGAGCATGCGGGCTGGGCGCGTACGAACCCGGGGGCGCGGCTTCCCCAGCGCAAGCGACCCCTCTCAGCCGGCATTGACGGACGGCGATCTGCTCAAGGTCGGCATGCCTGCCTACAGTAGTCCCGGTGCTTGCCGGGGCACAGAAGAGCAGAAGAGCAACCTTGCCGGCTACCCTGCTACTCCCCGCTATCTTGCGTCCGCTGTAGTCTTCTTCTGACTGCTGCCCAGGCGCTGCCCAGCTTGGCATCCGCCAAGATGCACCAAAGGACACAGCCGCTGAAGCCGCTTACTTACCTTACTTACAATGAGTTAGCTGGTGCCCAGGGGCGGAATCGAACCGTCGAATCGCGGTAGGGACGCCGGTTGCCCGGCGCGCCCCCCGCACAGATCCCAGCGGGCGCCTTTAGCGCACTGGGCTCCTGCCTTGAGTGGTGCCGCGGAACCGCTGGGCCGGATAGGGATGGTAGATCCGGGGATGGTAGATCCGGGCGAGGGGCAGCCAGTGCTTCGCGA
>DATKFK010000121.1:0-2807 GCA_035544375.1 Thermoanaerobaculia bacterium | reverse complement strand
CACCGGCTGGCGCTGGTCTGCCGCGACGCCGCCGAGGCGGCGGCCGCCCTCGCCGGCCCCGACCGCGCGGGTGTCCTCTCCGGCGTCGAGCCGCGCGGCGGCCGGTCGCCGGCCTTCCTCTTTCCCGGCCAGGGGGCCCAGTACCCTGGCATGGGTGGCGAGCTTTACCGCGAGGAGGCCGCCTTCGGCCGGGAGATCGACCGCTGCGCCGAGGTCCTGGCCCCCGCTCTCGGCCTCGATCTCCGCGCGGCGCTCTACCCGGCGGACGCAAGCTCCGCGGCGGCGGGCGAGCGGCTGCGGCAGACCGATCTCGCCCAGGCGTCGCTGTTCGCGGTCGAGTACGCCCTCGCCCGGCTGTGGATGAGCTGGGGCGTCGTGCCGCAGGCGATGCTCGGCCATAGCATCGGCGAGTACGTCGCGGCCTGTCTCGCGGAGGTGTTCTCGCTCGAGGACGCCCTGGCGCTGGTGGCGGCGCGCGGCCGCCTGATGCGCGATCTGCCGGCGGGGGCGATGCTCGGCGTGCCCCTCGCGGAGTCCGAGCTGGCGCCGCTGCTCGCCGCGGACCCCGGCCTCGGCCTCGACCTGGCAGCGGTCAACGGCGTCGCGGAGTGCGTGGTCTCGGGTCCGCCGGCGGCGGTGGCGGCGTGCCGCGCGGAGCTGGCGCGCCGCGGCATCAAGGCGCGCCTGCTCCACACCTCGCGCGCCTTCCACTCGCGCGCCATGGACGCCATCGTCGAGCCCTTCGCCCGCGAGGTCGAGCGCCGGCCCCGGCAGGCGCCCAGGATCCCCTTCGTCTCGAGCCTCACCGGGACCTGGATCCGGGACGAGGAGGCCACGGATCCGCACTACTGGGCGCGCCAGCTGCGCCAGCCGGTGCGCTTCGCGGCCGGCCTCGAGACGCTGCTCGCCGAGCCGGGCCGCGTGCTGCTGGAAGTCGGCCCGGGAGAGACCTTGGCCAGCCTGGCGCGGCGCCATCCGGCGCTGGCGCCGCGGCACGCCGTCGTGCCGGCGCTGCGCCATGCCGCGGTGGCGGGTGACGAGCAGGAGGTGCTCGCGCAGGCGGTGGCGCGCCTCTGGCTGGTAGGCGTCGAGGTGGACCCGGCCGCCTTCTACGCCGGCCAGCGCCGCCGCCGGCTGCCGCTGCCGACCTACCCTTTCGAGCGCCGGCGCTACTGGATCGACCCGCCGCCGCGACACCCGCCGGCAACCGCGGCGGCGGCGCCGGACGCGGCAGCGCCCGGCGCGGCGGTGCCGAGTGCGCCGGCGCCGGATGCGGCGGCGCCGCCGGCCCCATCGCGCGCACGGCTCTCGACCGCCTACGCGGCGCCGCGCGACTCGCGCGAGAGCACGATCGCCGCGCTCTGGCAGCAGCGGCTCGGCGTCGAGCCGGTGGGCATCCACGACGACTTCTTCGAGCTCGGCGGCCACTCGCTGCTGGCCACCCGCATCGCCGCCGACGTGCGCCGCGCCTTCGGCACCGACCTGTCGTTGCGCGAGCTGTTCGCCACCCCGACCGTGGCCCACCTGGCATCGGCGGTCGCCGCGCGCCAGCCGAACGCGGCCCGGGAGCCGCCGGCGGATGCGCCGGCGCTGCCGCCGCTGGTCCCGGATCCGGCCGCCGCCGATCAGCCCTTCCCCTTGACCGACGTGCAGGGCGCCTACTGGATCGGCCGTGGCGGCGCCTTCGAGCTCGGCGGCGTCGGCACCCACAGCTACTTCGAGGCGGAGGGCGCGGGGATCGATCTCGAGCGCTTCGCGAGCAGCCTGCGCCTGCTGATCGCGCGCCACGGCATGCTGCGGGCGGTGATGCTTCCGGACGGGCGCCAGCAGGTGCTGCCGGAGGTGCCGGCCTACGAGATGGCGGTCCTCGACCTGCGGGACGAGCCGCCGGCCACCGCCGAGCGGCAGCTGCTGGCGGTGCGCGAGCGCATGTCCCACCAGGTGCTGCCCGCCGATCGCTGGCCGCTGTTCGAGGTCTGCGCCACCCGCCTGGCCGGCGGCCGGGTGCGCTTCCACGTCAGCTTCGATTTCCTGATCGGCGACGCCTGGAGCGTGCAGCTGCTCGGCGACGAGCTTGCCCGCCTCTACCGGGACCCGGCGGCGGTGCCGCCACCGCCGGCGGCGACCTTCCGCGACTACGTGCTGGCCGCGGCGGCGGTCGCCGAGAGCGATCTCTTCGAGCGCTCGCTGGATTACTGGCGGCGCCGGCTCGACACCCTGCCGCCGCCCCCCGACCTGCCGCTGGCAGCGCCCGCCGGCAGCCTGGCGCGGGTGCAGTTCACGCGCCGCTCCGGCCGGCTCGAGAAGGCGGCGTGGGAACGTCTCAAGGACCGCGCCGCGCGCTCCGGCCTGACCGCCTCGGTGGCGGTGCTGGCCGCCTTCGGCGAGGCGCTGGCGGCCTGGAGCAAGGGCCCGCGCTTCACGCTCAACCTGACCCTGTTCAACCGCCTGCCGCTGCACCCGGAGGTGGACCGCATCGTCGGCGACTTCACCTCTCTCACCTTGCTCGAGATCGACGCCGCCGCGGCCACGGCGTTCGTCGACCGGGCGCGGCGGATCCAGGAGCGGCTCTGGGACGACCTGGACCACCGCTACGTCAGCGGGGTGCGCGTGCTGCGCGAGCTCGGGCGCCGGCACCGGCCGCAGGCGGCGGCCGCGCCGGTGGTGTTCACCAGCCTGCTCACCCTCGGCCGGCGCGAGGCGGCAGGCGAGGCCGGGCCGGGCGCGCTCTCGCTGGACGGCAGCTTCGGCGTCAGCCAGACGCCGCAGGTGTGGCTGGACCACCAGGTATCGGAGCAGGCGGGGGG
>DATKFK010000120.1:0-3640 GCA_035544375.1 Thermoanaerobaculia bacterium | reverse complement strand
ATCCCGGGGGCGTGAGCGATCCCGAGAGCTTCTGGCGTGTGCTGGATGAAAGCGTGGACGCGGTGGCGGAGATGCCGCGCGAGCGCTGGGACGTGGCTGCGCTCTACGATCCCGATCCCGAGGCGGCGGGCAAGATGACGACGCGGCATGGTGGTTTCCTGACGGAGATCGACCGCTTCGATGCCGGGTTCTTCGGCATCGCGCCGCGCGAGGCGGTGAGCATGGACCCGCAGCAGCGGCTGCTGCTGGAGACGAGCTGGGAGGCGCTGGAGCGGGCGGGCATTGCCGCGGATCGGCTGGCGGGCAGCAGCACCGGCGTGTTCGTCGGGCTGAGCGGGCAGGAATACGGGCTGCTGGGCGGCGGCTGTCTCGAGCGGCTCGACGGCTATGCCGGCACGGGGAGCATGGCGAGCATAGCGTCCGGGCGGATCAGCTACGCGCTGGGCCTGCAGGGTCCGAGCATGACGGTGGACACGGCATGCTCGTCGTCGCTGGTGACGGTGCACCTGGCGTGCCAGGCGCTGCGTCAGGGCGAGTGCTCGCTGGCGCTGGCGGGGGGCGTGGCGCTGATGCTGACGCCGGGCGTGTTCGTGGAGTTCAGCCGGCTTCGCGGTCTTGCGGCGGACGGTCGGTGCAAGAGCTTCTCGGCGGGCGCGGACGGGACCGGGTGGTCTGAAGGCTGCGGGATGGTTGTGCTGGAGCCCCTGAGCGAGGCGCGTCGGAACGGCCATCCGGTTCTGGCGGTGATCCGCGGCTCTGCGGTGAACCAGGACGGGCGGAGCAACGGGCTGACGGCGCCGAACGGTCCCTCGCAGGAGGCGGTGATCCGCCGGGCGCTGTCGCAGGCGGGGGTGAAGCCGCACGAGGTTGGCTACGTCGAGTGCCACGGGACGGGGACGGTGCTTGGCGACCCGATCGAGGTGCAGGCGCTGGGGTCGGTGCTGGGGGAAGGCCGCGAGCAGGGCCGGCCCGTGGTGATCGGCTCGGTGAAGAGCAATCTCGGGCATACGCAGGCGGCGGCGGGGGTGGCCGGCCTGATCAAGATCGCGCTGTCGCTGCAGCACGAGCGGATTCCGAAGAGCCTGCACTTCGATGCGCCCAATCCGCACATCGCGTGGGACGAGCTGGCGGTGCGGGTGGCGTCGGAGGCGGTGCCGTGGGCGCGCAACGGGGTGGCGCGGATCGCCGGGGTGAGCGCGTTCGGGGTGAGCGGGACGAACGCGCATGTGGTGGTGGAGGAGGCGCCTGTAGAAGCGGAGACGGCGGCGTCGCCATCGCCGCGCGCGGCGGAGCTCGTTGTGTTGTCGGCGCGGAGCGCGGGAGCGCTGTACGCGGCGGCGTCGCGTCTGGCGGAGCATGTGCTGGAGCATCCCGGGCAGGGTGTTGGCGACATCGCCTGCAGCCTGGCGGTGACGCGGACGCATCACGCGCACCGGCTGTCGCTGGCGGTGTCGACGCGCGAGGAGCTGGTGAGAGGTCTGGAGGCGTCGTCTCGCGGCGCGTTGCCGGTCGGTTCGGCAAGAGGGGAAGGGCTCGGTCGAGGGAAGACGGCGTGGCTGTTCACGGGCCAGGGCTCGCAGCAAGTGGGCATGGGACGGGGGCTCTACGAGGAATGGCCTGTGTTCCGCGCGGCGCTGGAGGAGGCCTGGGGGGCGCTGGATCCGCACCTCGAGCGACCGCTGCGCGAAGTGATGTGGGCTGAGCCGTCGGAGTCGGCGCGTCTGGACGAGACGGGGTGGACGCAGCCGGCGCTGTTTGCGCTGGAGGTAGCGCTTGCGGCGCTGTGGCGGTCGTGGGGCATCGAGCCCGATGTGGTGGCGGGGCACAGCATCGGCGAGCTGAGCGCGGCGTATGTGGCGGGTGTGTTCTCGCTGTCGGATGCGGGTCGTCTTGTGGCGGCGCGCGGACGCTTGATGCAGTCGCTGCCGCGGGGCGGCGCGATGGTGTCGATCGCGGCGGCGGAAGCGGCGGTGTCGGCGGCGGTAGCGGCGCAGGGTGGCGAGGTGTCGATCGCGGCGGTGAACGGGCCGTCGTCGGTGGTTGTGTCGGGCGTGGAAGAGCGGGTGCTGGCGCTGGCGGGTGAGTTTGCGGCGCAGGGGGCGCGGACGCATCGGCTGAGAGTGTCGCACGCGTTCCACTCGGCGCTGATGGATCCGATGCTGGAGGAGTTCCATGGCGTCGCGTCGTCTGTTTCGTACCGGCCGGCACAGATTGCGGTGGTGAGCAATGTGAGCGGCAAGCTTGCGGAGGGCGAGCTGTCGACGGCGGCGTATTGGGTTCGGCATGTGCGGGAGGGGGTTCGCTTTGGCGATGGCGTGGCGGCGCTGCATGGGGCTGGGGTGAGGGACTATCTCGAGCTTGGCCCGAAGGCGACGCTGCTCGGCCTGGTGCCGGCGTGCTTGCCGGAGACGGCGGAGCCTGTGCTGGTGTCGAGCCTGCGGGAGGATCGTGCGGAGGCGGTGTCGGTGCTGGAGGCGCTCGGGTCGCATTATGCGCAGGGCGGCGGGGTGGATTGGCAGGGTGTCTTCCCGCGCGGGCGGCGGGTCGCGCTGCCGACCTATGCGTGGCAGCGTCGGCGGTACTGGATCGAGGGCTCGGCGGCGGGCCCGAGCGGAGAGTCGACGGGCCATCCGCTGCTGGGCGTGCGTGTGTCGATGGCGGGTGCTGCGGCGGTGTACGAGGCGGCTGTGTCGCGCCCGGCGCAATCGTGGCTCTACGACCACCGTGTCGGCGATCGGGCGCTGATGCCGGGCGCCGGGATGGCGGAGCTGGTGCGCGCGGCCGGGGAGCATTGCTCGGGCGGTGCTGCGGTCGAGGTGATGTCGCTGGTGCTGGTGACGCCGCTGGTGCTGCCGGAGCAGGGGGCGCAGCGGGTTCAGGTGGTGGTGAAGGAGGAGGAGGACGGGCGGCGGGAAGTATCGGTGTACAGCCGGGGGTCTGCGGAAGCGGAGTGGACGCTGCACGCGAGCGGCGAGGTGCGTGTTGCGGAGGCGTCGGCGCCGCGGATGGATCTTGCGGCGGTGCGGTCGCGCTGCGGCGAGCCGGTGGAGGTATCGCAGGCCTATGACGAGTTTGCCGCGGCGGGCCTGGCGTATGGCGCTGCGTTCCAGGGCCTGCAGAAGCTGTGGCGCGGACCTGGCGAGGCTCTGGCGGAGGTGTCGCTGGCCGACGGCGTGGAGGGAGCGGAGCGCTACGGGGTTCATCCGGCGCTGCTCGATGCGGCATTCCAGTCGGTGATTGGAATGGCGCCGCAAGGGACGGCGCACGAGCCTGGGCTGTCGCTGCCCTTTGCGATGGAGCGTGTGGTGGTGCACGCCGCGGGCGCGTCGGCGGCGGTGGTGCATGTGCGGCGGCGGGAGGAGGAGTCCGGCGACGGCGCCGCGCTGGACGTGACGCTGATGGATGAGCAGGGCGAGGTTGTGGCGGAGGTGACTGGCCTGCGCCTCCGGGCAGTCGCGGAAGAATCACTGCCGCGTTCGGGCGATGTGGCGCGCGATCTTTACCGGCTGGGCTGGCGGGTTTTGGCGGCGCCGGCGGCATCGCCGCTGTCGGGCCGGTGGCTGGTGGTCGGCGCGGCGGATGACGCGGTGGCGGGAGAGCTGGTCGAGGGCGTGCTCGCGGCGGGGGCGGCGTGCGTGCG
>DATKFK010000119.1:0-2228 GCA_035544375.1 Thermoanaerobaculia bacterium | reverse complement strand
GCGCGCTGCCAGGCGCCCTGTCCGTCTGGATAGCCAGGAACCTCGAGCTGGAGGCCGAGATCGACGAGGTCGAGGGCAACGTTGTGCGGGCGGGGGAGCTCCGGCGCCAGGCGGAGACCCTCTATCGCCACCTGGGTGCCGACCGGAGGCGGAGCGGCCTCTCTTCACTGCTCGACGAGCGCACCGGGCGAGCGAATTTCTTCGGTGGCAGTGTCGCCGACTACCTCGCCGCCATGGATGCTGGGTCTGAGGTCGATCCGCGGGAAGTCGGCGATGGGTTCCGGATCCGCATCGCGCTGAGAGGCGCCTCCGTTCGCGTGGCGACGCTAGCCCCGTCCGGCGGCAAGGAAGCCTGGGCGGTCAGGGAGGTCCCTGCCGAATCGCCGCTCCTCGCCGGCGTCCTGCGGACGACCGCCGGCGAAACCTTCGTCGAAGAACTGATCACGCCATTGGCGAGAGCTTGGCCAGAAGCCTACCAGGAGCTGACCGGGGTGGTGCTGAGCGCCGAGCAGCAGGCTCGGTTCCGTGCCGGTGCATCCACGTCGCCCGGCGACGTGATCCTGGAGATCGAGCCCGGAGCCCTGGCCGCGCTCCCCTGGGAGCTGATGACTCTTTCGGCTCGCAAGCCCGAGATCCTGGCGCTGGCGCCGGCGGTCCGTCTCCTGTACCGCAGCGGCCGCGCTTTCCGGGAGGACCTCGGGTCTTCGGTCCACGCGCCGCGAGCGGCGAAGGCGGGAGAGTGCCGCGTCTTGATTCTGCAGCCATCGGCGGGTGCCTCCGCGAAAGCGTTGCGTGACAGCTCCGAGGACGACACTGGGCTCGCGGCCCGTTATCGCGCCCTCGGATTCGTCGTCAGGGTGCTGGAGGATCCCACGCTCGAGCAGGTCAGCCGGCTCAGCAGAGATTATCAGCCCAACGTCGTGTTGCTGAGCGCGACGCTCAAGGAGTCGCCCTCCTTCGGCGGCGTCTACCTGGATTTCGCCACCACGGGCCGCTTTGAGAGCGCCGCGGCGGCGCGAACCGATCTATTCACGAGCTCGGGGCTGTTCAATGCCCTGGGGCGGGGCAGCGCGCCTCTGGTGGTTCTGGATATCGCCTACCCTCGCCGCATTTATGAGACCGTGCGCCAGCTGCTGTTGCGGAATGCCTTCGCCTCGCAGCTCTTGCAGCGCGAAGGGATCCGCGCGGTCCTGGGCACCGGCCTGGCCTCTCTCTGGGGCCAGCAGGAGCTCGGCGCTAGCCTTGCCGAGGGGTTGGCTGCGGGACTTTCTCTCCGAGAGATCGTGGTGCGGATGCGTCTGCAGAGGCCTCCCTTGGCGAGCGGAGAGCCGTACCGCGATCTGGAGGAGCTGCTGCCCTTCGTCGGCACCACCCTCTTCGCTGACGACCCGGATTGGGGCCCCGTCTCGGCCGGCTCGGCCTGAAGGCGGCCATCCGAGCGGCGGCCAGGATTACCCGCCATGTCCGTGACCAGCTCTGACCGAAAGCCTCCGGCTTGCTACTCGGTGGAACTGAACCTGCTGCACTGGAAGGAGGCCCGCCTTGAACTGCCCCTTCGCGACGGTGGGTAAAGTAGCGCAGCCCTACACGCCCTCGGCGGATGCCCGATAGGGCGGACAGCCCGGGCTAACTTGCGAGAGCAAGCCGGAACCTTGCCAGCCCTCACACGCAACAGGCACGCAACGGCCCTTTGTTTTCCCGCCACTCGCCGGGCCTGACTGGCGCACGGTCGGCCGGCGCGGTGCAGCCCGTATCTCGGGTGAGATCGCGGCGGCGCTCTACGGCCGGCCGACCGCGGAGGTGATCCGCTTCAAGAAGTCTTGAGAACACGGCGGGGCGGCGCCGTGCCGACCCTTTTTCTACAAGCGGCGCCGGCAGGGGATTACAGCCCCGGCCGACGCCTAACCCGGCAAAGGAGGCTACCCCATGCCGTCGGGTAGACCGGGCGGTCACCCGCCCGGCCCCCCACAGATCCGGAAGTGCAGATCTCCTGCATCCGGCTGCTCGGAGCACGGTCTCGCTACGGGATGGCCGGCTGCGTGATCGTCGCCCTCGGCAGGGGGTGTCTCTTGAGGTACTCCCGGAATCGGTGCCAAGTCATCCCCTTGCGGTGTGAACGGCGGTTCAACCACGCGCGCCAGATCCAAGCCAGCTTGTCTCGAAACTTTACCAGGGCCAAGAAGTTACCTGTGATGCCGTAGTACTGGTAGTACCCTTTCAGTTTGCGA
>DATKFK010000118.1:0-5014 GCA_035544375.1 Thermoanaerobaculia bacterium | reverse complement strand
TCGGCGACGCCGTTGCCGGACACCGGCAGCTCGGCGCCGTCGAGCTCCGCGCGGGTCACGCCGCGGGTGGCCCCGCGGGGGTTCTCGACTTGGACGGTGTAGCGCGCCGAGTGGTAGCGGAAGGTGATCTCGTAGCCGGGCCAGGCGCGCGGGATGGCGGGATCGATCGACAGCGTGGTGCCTCGCAGGCGGAAGCCCAGGATCCATTGCACTCCGGCGCGGTACATCCACCCGGCGGAGCCCGTGTACCAGGTCCATCCGCCGCGGCCGATGTGGTTGGCCTCGGCGTAGATGTCCGCAGCGGCGACGTACGGCTCGACCTTGTAGCGCTGGATGCCGGCGCGCGTGCTGGCGTGGTTGATCGGATTGAGGATCGAGAACAGCCAGCCGGCCTTGTCGCCCTCCCCCAGCGCCGCGAACGCGAGGATGCACCAGATCGCCGCGTGCGTGTACTGTCCGCCGTTCTCGCGCACCCCCGGCAGGTACCCCTTGATGTAGCCGGGATCGAGCGGCGTACGGTCGAAGGGCGGCGTGAACAGCAGCACCAGGCCGTCGCCCGGCCGCACCAGGAACTCCTCGACCGCCGCCATGGCGCGTGCCGCGCGCGCCTTGTCGGCGGCGCCCGAAATCACCGCCCAGGACTGTGCGATCGAGTCGATGCGGCACTCGGCGCTGCCGGCGGATCCCAGCGGCGTGCCGTCGTCGAAAAAGCCGCGGCGGTACCAGTCGCCGTCCCAGCCATGTTCCTCGAGGGCGGCCTTGAGCGCCGCCACGTGCTCCCGCCACCGCGCGGCGCGCTCGCCTTCGCCCCGCGTCTCGGCGATTGCCGCGAACTCCCAGAGCAGAGTGTGCAGGAACCAACCCAGCCAGACGCTCTCGCCCTTGCCCTCGCGGCCGACCCGGTTCATGCCGTCGTTCCAGTCGCCGCTGCCGATCAGCGGCAGGCCGTGGCTGCCCACCGCCAGCCGCAGGTCCAGGGCGCGGGCGCAGTGCTCGTACAGGCTGCCGCGCTCCGGCGACATGGCCGGCGCGTAGTACGCGTCGTCCTGTCCCTCGGGCACCGCCGGCCCGACGAGGAACGGCACCTCCTCGTCGAGCAGCTCCCGCTCGCCGGTGACCTCGACGTAGTGGAGCGCGACGTAGGGCAACCACAGCAGGTCGTCCGAGATGTGCGTGCGCACGCCGCGTCCCGACGGCGGGTGCCACCAGTGCTGCACATCGCCCTCGACGAACTGGCGTCCCGCGCAGCGCAGGATGTGCTCACGGGCGATGTCGCGCCGCGCCGCGGTCAGCGCCATCACGTCCTGCAGCTGGTCGCGGAAGCCGTACGCGCCCCCGGCCTGGTAGAAAGCCGAGCGCGCCCAGAAGCGGCAGGAGAGCGTCTGGTAGATCAGCCAGCGGTTGAGCAGGATGTCCATCGAGCGGTCAGGGGTCTTGACCTGCAGCGCTCCGGCGACGTCGTCCCAGGTCTGAGACACCGCGGCCAGCGCGGCGTCGAGGTCGGCGGTGCGGTAGCGCCGCACCAGCTCGCGCGCTTCGTCGGCGCCGGCGCCCTGGCCGAGCAGGAAGACGACCTCGGCGCGGCCGCCGGGACGCAGCTCGACCACGGTCTGCAGGGCGCAGCACGGGTCGAGGCCGGCACCCACCCGGCCCGAGAGGCGGTGGTCCAGGCGCTCGAGCCCCGCCGGATGGTCGGGCGCGCCGTTGCGGCCGAGGAGCTCGGAGCGGTCGCCGGTCCAGGCGGACTGGCGGCCGCGGAGGTCGGCAAAGGCGACGCAGCCGCCCAGCTCCTCGTTCCAGCTGTTGCGGGCCAGCATCGCCCCGGTCGCGGCGTCGATCTCGGTGATCACGAAGGGCGCCATGGCGCAGCGCGCCGAGCCGAGCACCCACTCGGCATAGGCGGTCACCGAGAGGCGGCGGGGACGGTCTTCGCGATTGACGATGGTGAGCCGCGAGATCTTGATCGGGTCCGCGACCGGCACGAACTGCAGCAGCTCCAGGTCGACGCCGTGCGCGGCATGCTCGAAGCGGCTGTACCCCTGCCCGTGGCGCGCCACGTAGGGCGACGCCTCCTCGCGGATCGGCAGCACCGTCGGCCCCCACAGCGCGCCGCTCTCCTCGTCGCGGACGTAGAGCGTCTCGCCCACTGGGTCGCTGACCGGGTCGTTGGACCAGGGGGTGAGCTGGTTCTCGCGGCTGTTGGCGGCCCAGGTGTAGCCGGCGCCGGATTCCGAGACCTGGAAGCCGAAGCCGGGGTTGGCGATGACGTTGATCCACGGCGCCGGCGTCCACTGTCCTTCGCCGAGCACCGTGACGTATTCGCTGCCGCCGGCGGCGAAGCCGCCGAGGCCGTTCCACAGCTCGAGATCGAGGCGCGGCGGCGCCGTCTCGGCCAGGGGCGCCGCCGCCGGACGCCGCGCCCGCGGCTGCCGCTTCTCGTCCAGCCGATCGCGGCGCACGATCTGCTCGGAGAGCGTGCCGTTGCGGGCCGTCAGCACCACCCGCGCCGCGGCGAGCAGCGCGCCGCGGGTCTCCGGCGAGCTCTGGTCGACGCGCAGGATGACCGCATTGCCGTGCGGCTCGGGCCCCTCGTCGTGGTGGCGCGCCTGGGCGGTGCGCAGCAGCGCTTCGAGCGCCGCCTGCAGGTCCTGGTCATAGCTTGGCGCCTTCTCGTTGAGGATCACCAGGTCGACGGCCAGGCCCTTGCCGCGGCAGTACTCGTGGGCCCTGAGCAGCTGGCGGACGATGCCGGCGTCGTCGACGTCGTCGATGCGCACCAGCAGGATCGGCAGGTTGCCGGAGATGCCGTGCCCCCAGAGGGCCGACGGCCCGCGCGTGTTGCGCCCCAGCACCTCCGCGCCGGCGCGCAGCGACGGATCGGCGAACAGCAGGCGGTTGGCCAGGCGCTGGAAGAGGTTGGCCTCGTCGGCGGGGATGCCGAGGTGGCGCAGGTGCACCTGGGCCTGCGTCCAGGACATGGTCGCCGCGCGCTCGAAGACCGCCGGATCGCGGTACTTGTCGGCCAGGTCCAGGGCCGCCTCGCGCGACGGCGCGACGAGCGTCGAAAAGGTGACGCGCACCGTGGTCCCGGGGAGCAGGCGGACGCGCCGCCGCAGGCTGAAGATGGGATCGAGCACGGCGCCGGCGGTGTTGGAGAGCGGCCGGCCGTCGACGACCGACATCGGCGTGCGCACGCTGCGGCCGCGGCCGAGGAAGCGCAGGCGGTCGGTCTCGAACTGCACGCCGCCGACGGTCTCGCCGTGGACCGCGACGACGTGCGCCGCCCACGGCCGCGGGTCGCCGGCGGCACGCGGCCGCCGCGAAGCGAGCAACGCCTCGGGCGCGGCCACGTACTCGGTCTCGACGAAGAGATTCATGAAGGCGGGATGGGCGAGGTCGGCCGCCGGCGGCGCCAGCACCACCTCGGCGTAGGAGGTGAGCTCGATCTCGCGCGGCCGCAGGCCATGATTGGTGAGCGACACCCGGCGCACCTCGGCGTCGTCCTCCGGCGACACCACCACCTCGAGGCGGCTGGCGATCGCGCCGTCGCGGCGCAGGATCTCGGCCCGGTCCTCGGAGAAGCGCACCTCGTAGGTGTCGGGCTCGACGCCGCTCGCCTGGTAGCCCGCCGACCAGACGTCGCCGCTCTGCATGTCGCGGAAGAAGACGAAGCTCCCCCAGCAGTCGCGGGTGACGTCCTCGCGGAAGCGCGTGACCGCGAGGTCGCGCACGCGGCTGTAGCCGGCTCCGGCCGCGGTGAGCATCACCGCGTAGCGGCCGTTGGCGAGCAGGTGGGTGCGCGGCACCGCGTCGTGGGGGGAGAGGTAGCGGCGCACCGCGGGCACCACCAGGCCGCCGACCTGCGCCGCCGCCGCCACTTCCTCGGCCCGCGGCCGCGCCACCGCCACGTCGCGCGGCGTGCGCTCCTGCAGCAGCAGCTCGGTGGCCTGGACGATCGGGACGGCGTGGAAGCGCGCCGGTGCGGCGCCGTCGCGGCGGACGTCCAGGACGTTGGCGAGAGCGACCAGCGACATGCCCTGGTGGTGGGCCATGTAGGCGCGGACGACTGCCAGCTCCTGGCCATCCGGCAGCCGGCTGGGCGTGTAGTCGACGGCCTCGTAGAAGCCGAAGCGGCCGGCGGCGCCGGCCTGCTCGAGGCGGGTGAAGTTGCGGCAAGCGGCCGCCGGCTCGAACATCGCCGCCAGGGCGGTGGCGTAGGGCGCCACCACCAGGTCCTCGGAGAGCCCTCGCTTCAAGCCCAGCCCGGGCACGCCGAAGTTGGAGTACTGGTAGGTGAGCTCGAGGTCGCGGGCGTTGAACGCCGACTCCGACACCCCCCAAGGCACGCGCCGCTCGGCGCCGTACTGGATCTGGCGCCGCACCACCAGCCGGCAGGTCTGATCCAGCAGGCTGTGGGGCGGGGCACGCATCACCAGGGCCGGCATCAGGTACTCGAACATCGAGCCGGACCAGGACACGAGCGCGGCGCCGCGGTCGACCGGCGTCAGCGGGCGGCCGAGCTGGAACCAGTGGGCCGCCGGCACGTCCTCCTTGGCGATGGCGATGAAGCTCGCCAGGCGCGCCTCCGAGGCCAGCAGGTCGTAGTAGCTGGGGTCCAGCTCGCCCTCGGCGACGCGGTAGCCGATGGCGAACAGCTTGCGGCCGGTGTCGTAGAGAAACCCGAACTCCATGGCGGTGAAGAGCTCGCCGGCGGCGCGGGCGATCTCGGCGAGGCGGCGTCCCAGGCCGCCGGCAGCGGCAGCCGAGCGGTCGAGGGCGGCGGCCGCCGGCGCCGCCGCCGGCAGGTCTTCTCGTGCCAGGGCGCAATCGTCCGGCAGCGAGGCGAGCGACGGCACCGCGCCGGCAAACAGGCGGCCCGGACCGTCGCCGCCACCCGCGCCACCGCCGGCAACCGCGCCGGCGGCCGCGCCGGCGCCGCCGGCCAGCCGCGCCCAGGGGAGCAGCTCCTCGAGGTCGCGGCGATGACTGGCGGCGGCAGCCTCCGCCAGCTCCG
>DATKFK010000117.1:0-3179 GCA_035544375.1 Thermoanaerobaculia bacterium | reverse complement strand
CGCGACCGGAGCCGGGATGACTAGCCTGCCGCCGCGCTCGCTGGATGGCGTCGCCATCATCGGCATGGCCGGGCGCTTCCCCGGCGCTGGCGACCTGGCGGCCTTCTGGCACAACCTCTGCGACGGCGTTGAGTCGATCTCGTTCTTCACCGACGCGGAGCTGCGGGCGGCCGGCGTGCCGCCGCAGGTCCTGGCACTGCCGAGCTACGTCAAGGCGGCGCCGGTGCTGGCGGACGTCGACCGCTTCGACGCCGCCTTCTTCGGCATCAGCCCGCGCGATGCGGCGCTCGCCGACCCGCAGCAGCGCCTGTTCCTCGAGTGTGCCTGGGCGGCCTTCGAGGATGCCGGCTACGATCCCCGGCGCTGCCGCGGCCCGGTCGGGGTCTTCGCCGGGGCGCGCCTCGACAGCTACCTGCTCGCCAACCTGTGGCCCAACCTCGCCGCGCTCGCGGACCTCGACCCGCTGCAGGTGCTGATCGGCAACGACAAGGACTACCTGGCGACCCAGGTCTCCTACCGCCTGGACCTGCGCGGTCCCAGCATCGGGGTGCAGACCGCCTGCTCCACCTCGCTGGTGGCGGTGTCGCTGGCCTGCCAAAGCCTGCTCCTCTATCAGTCGGACCTGGCGCTCGCCGGCGGCGTCTCGGTGCGGGTGCCCCAGACCGAAGGCTATTTCCACGCCGCGGGCGGGATCCTCTCCTCGGACGGTCACTGCCGGGCGTTCGACGCCGCCGCCGACGGCACCCTGTTCGGCAGCGGCGTGGGCGCCGTGGTGCTCAAGCGCCTGGACGAGGCCCAGGCGGACGGCGACCACGTCTACGCCGCCATCAAGGGGGTGGCGGTCAACAACGACGGCGCGCAGAAGGTCGGCTACACCGCGCCGGGGCCGCGCGGCCAGGCGGAGGTGATCGCCATGGCGCAGGCGGCCGCGGGCGTGTCCCCGCGCGACGTCACCTTCGTCGAGGCCCACGGCACCGGCACCGCCCTGGGCGATCCGGTCGAGGTCGATGCGCTCGCGGAGGTCTTCCGCGCCGGCACGTCGGAGAAGGGCTTCTGCGCGCTGGGCGCGGTGAAGACCAACGTCGGCCACCTCGACACCGCCGCCGGCATCGCCGGCCTCCTCAAGGCCGCCCTGGCGCTGCGCCACCGCCGCATCCCGCCCACCCTGCACTTCACCCGGCCCAACCCGCGCATCGACTTCGCCGGCGGCCCCTTCTACGTCAACACCCGGCTGCGCGACTGGGAGACCGACCGCCTGCCGCGCCGCGCCGGCGTCAGCTCGTTCGGCATCGGCGGCACCAACGCTCACGCCGTGCTCGAGGAAGCGCCGGCGCCCTCGCCTTCTCCCGCCGGCCGGCGCTGGCAGCTGCTGCCGCTCTCGGCGCAGAGCGAGGAGGCGTTGGCCGCGATGAGCCGGCGGCTGGCCGCGCGCCTGGGCGAGCAGCCCGACCTGGACCTCGCCGACGCCGCCTTCACCCTGCAGGAGGGGCGGCGGCGCTTCGCCCATCGCCAGGCGCTGGTATGCGACGGCCTCGAAGATGCGGCGGCGGCCCTGTCGGGCGCGGACCCGCGGCGCCTCCTGCGACAGGTCGAGGAGCGCGAGGCGCGCCCGGTGGTGTTCCTCTTTCCGGGTCAGGGGGCGCAGTACGCCGGCATGGGAGCTGGGCTCTACCGCGAGCTGGCGGTCTTCCGCGACGAGATCGACCGCTGCTCCGGGCTGCTCGGGCCGCACCTCGAGATCGACCTGCGGGCGCTGCTGGTGCCGGTGTCCGGAGGCGAGGAGCGGGCGCGGCAGCTGCTGGCTCGCACCGCCTTCGCCCAGCCGGCGCTGTTCGCCGTCGAGTACGCCCTCGCCAGGCTGTGGATGTCCTGGGGCTTGCAGCCGGTGGCCCTGGCCGGCCACAGCGTCGGCGAGTACGTCGCCGCCTGCCTGGCCGGCACCTTCTCCCTGGCCGATGCCCTGCTGCTGGTGGCCGAGCGCGGACGCCTGATGCAGGAGATGCCGGAAGGGGCGATGCTCGCCGTGCCGCTGCCCGCCGACGAGCTGGCGCGCCGCCTGCCGGACGGGGTGGCCGTCGCCGCCTTGAACGCGCCGCGGCTGACCGTGGTGGCCGGCCCGCCCGCGGCGATCGAGGAGCTGCGCACGGCCTTGGAGGCGGCCGGAGTGCGCTGCCGGCGGCTGCGCACCGACCGCGCCTTCCACTCGCCGGCGGTCGAGCCGCTGCTCGGTCCCTTCGCGGCGCGCCTCGAAGCCCTGGAGCGGCGGCCGCCGCGCCTGCCGTTTCTGTCCAACCTCACGGGCGGCTGGATCAGCGCCGCGGCAGCCGCCGATCCGGCCTACTGGGTGCGCCACCTGCGCCAGCCGGTGCGCTTCGGCGACAACCTCGCGGAGTTGCTGCGCGAGCCCGACCGGTTGCTGCTCGAGATCGGCCCCGGCAGGACGCTGGCCACGCTCGCCAAGCGCCATCCGGGCTTCGGCCCCCGCCACGCCGCGCTGGCCTGCATGCCTGCCGCCGACGAGCCGCGACCGGAGGTGCCCTTCCTGCTTGGCGCCCTGGGCCGCGCCTGGACGTGCGGCGTGACGGTGGATTGGCGGGCGGTGCACGGCGGCGAGCGGCGGCGGCGCGTGCCGCTGCCCACCTACCCCTTCGCCCGCGAGCGCCACTGGCTGGAGCCGCCGGCCGCGGCCGGCCTGGCAGCCGCGACGGCGGCGGCCGCGGCGCGCACCCGGCCGCTCGCCGAGTGCTTCCAGCTGCCGGTCTGGCAGCAATCGATGGCCCCGGCGCCCGAGGCGGGGTGGTGGCAGGGCCGGCGCTGGCTGGTGCTCGGCGAGAGCGGCGGCCTCGCCGGCCTGCTGGGCGAGCGCCTGGCCGGCCGCGGCGAGGCGGTCGTCACGGTCGAGCCGGGGGCCGGCTTCGCCCGCCTCGGAGACGGCCGCTACCGCATCGACCCGTGGCGCGAAGCGGACCATGCGGCGCTGTTCCGCGCGCTCGGCGAAGCGGGAGAAGAGCCCGCCGAGATCGTCTGCGCCTGGACGCTCGGGCTGCCGGAGCAGCCGGAGCAGCCGGAGGCCGTCGCCGTCTCCAATGGCGCCGGCGACCTCGGGTTCGCGAGCCTGCTGCACCTCGCCCGCGCCCTGGGAGCGGCGGCCCGCGGGGCCGCGGAGCTACGCCTCCACG
>DATKFK010000116.1:0-2447 GCA_035544375.1 Thermoanaerobaculia bacterium | reverse complement strand
TCGCGGGCGGCCTCGACCGCGTCGTCGAAGCCTTCGAGCCAGTCCGGCGATCCCGGGCCGGGGCGGCGGGTCCTGCCGAGGGACCAGGCGAGGCTCGAGAGGGTGTGGGAGTCGATCAGAGGCCGGCCAGCGGCGGTGACCAGGAACGCCGCGAGGCAGGCCTGGCCGGCCGCGGACTCGCCGCTCGCGTCGGGCTCGCGGCCGAAGTGCTTCTCGAGCTCGGCGACGGCGAGGGCGAGATCGTAGACGCCGAGGTAGACGGCGTGGCGCCACTCGACCCGGTCGCCGGGCGAGCGCCGGTGGAGCTCGTGGCCCGGCTGCCAGGGCAGGAGGTCGCCGGGCTGCCAGACGGCGATCGGCTCGTCGCGCCGCGACTCGCGGGGTCCCTTGAGCTGCTGCGGGCTGAGCAGCTCGACGGCTCGCCAGAACCGGAGGATGGTCTCCCGTGAATGGTCTTTGGCCGTTACCGGTTGGCTGTGGCTCGGGTCGGGGGCGAGCATTGGGACTACCTTTTGCGTGTGTGCCAAGAGTCTGGCACACCTGTACCGGCTCTGCACAGATGGGGGCTGCAGGAGACCGGCGGGCGGTGGAGGCGGCGGGTAGGGCGGTACGGTGGTCACATCCTGACCCTGGGCAGTGGGTGCTGGTGGTGGCTGGTGGAGGCCGGAGGGTGCAGGCGAGACGCGGGCATGGATGGCTGGATCTGGGCCGCCGGCGCTGGAGGGCGTGGCGGGCGTGGAGGGCTGGAGGAAAAGTCAGCGTTGGTCGCGGAGTCGCCTGTCCTGCTGGAGCTGGAAGGCTTGGAGGAGATCGAGCGAGGTGACGGACGCCGCGTGCCGGAGCATCTCGATGGGCATTGAGGAGAACGTCGTCGTTGAGGCAGTCGATGCAGCCGGCGAGCTCGGTTGCCACGTCGGGAGCGAGCCTGTCCTCGAGCATCGCCTCTTGATCGGGAGACACGGGAAGGCGGCGGTGGATGGCCGCCAGCCGGTCCCGCAGGACGTTCAGCTCGGACGCGATTTGCGCGAGGTCGGCCTGGGCGCTGGTGATGATGCCGTCGTCGACAGTGTCGTCGGGCATGGCAGAGATGACCTCCGGCTGATGGTACGATGACAGAAGTCAGGAAGGCTGTAAAGATGTCGTGATAGAAGTCTTACATTCTGGCAATGGCACCCCGAGACAGCGATCCGAGGCTCAAGCAGGAGAAAACAGGTATCACGGAGGGCGGCGTCAAGAAGACGATCTGGTTCCACGAGGACGAGGCGGAAGCGCTGCGCCTGCGGGCTTTCCAGGAGCGGCGGTCGGAGTCCTCGCTGGTGCGGGAGGCGGTGCGGAAGCTGCTCGGGATCGAGGACTGAGGCGCGCGGCGGGACGGGTCTTCTAGGGATGGAGGGCGAGCTCCTCGGCGGGCGACCGACGGTCGCGGTCGTGGTCGTGGGAGTGACGGTTGGCGAGGAGGAGCTGGGCGAGCTGGCGGTAGTCCTCGGCGGCGGAGGCGTCCGGGCTGGCGGCGATCAGGGGCAGGTGGCGGGATGGGGCCTCGGCGGCGCGGACGGTCTCGCGGATCTGGACGGGCAGGATGAGGTCGCCGTAACGCGCGGCGAGCTCGGCGGCGACCTGGCGGGCGAGGAGGGTCTGGGCGCGCACGCGGACCAGGAGGATGCCGGCGATGCGCAGGCGGGGGTTGAGCCACTCGCGGATGGTGGCGACCGACTGCAAGAGCTCGTCGAGGACGGCGACCGAGAGCGGGTCGGGCGAGAGGGGGATGAGCAGCTCGTCGGCGGCGGCGAGGACGTTGCACGAGAGCAGGCCGAGCTGGGGCGGGGAGTCGAGGAGGATGTAGTCGAAGGGGAGGGACCGGGTGGGCTGCAGCGCGCGGGCGAGCACGGCGGCCGGGGCGGGCTTGCCGGCGAGCAGGCGGTCCTGGACGGCGAGCTCGGGCGAGGCGGGGACGAGGGCGAGGCGGTCGATCGCGGTGGGATGGGTGGCGGCTGCGAGATTGGCCTTGCCTGAGAAGACGTCTTCTAAGAACAGACGCGGGGGCGTGGGAACGGTTGGATCGGTTGGATCGGTTGGCTCGGTCGGTTCGCGAGCGAAGCCGAGCCATCGGCTGGCGGAGCCCTGCGGGTCGCAATCGATCAGCAGCACCTGGCGGTCGAGCGCGGCGAGACAGGCGGCGAGGTTGACGGCGGTGGTGGTCTTGCCGACGCCGCCTTTGTGGTTCGCGATGGCGAGGATGCGCATTTGGGGCTCCGGGTGGGTGGCGGTCGGGATGGTGGGTGAAGGTAGCGTTGCGCAAGAGAAGGTCCGAGAGGATCTCCTGTTGGGCACTGCCGGCTTGCTCAACGGTCACGCTAGGCGAGGAATTGAAATGTGTCAATGGGAAAACGATCGAGAATTCGAGGTCGGTCGGGAGATGGTCGCGCCGGAACGCTGGGGGTGGCGGA
>DATKFK010000115.1:0-9642 GCA_035544375.1 Thermoanaerobaculia bacterium | reverse complement strand
GCGGAGTACCGGCAGCACGTGATCGATCATACGGAGATCTACCAGGCGGTGAGCTTCGGGCACGGCAACGTGGATCGCCTGGGACACAAATCCACGTTCGATCCCGGGACGAAGCGGTACTTCGCGTTCGCCGATTCCTGGATGCCGGCGCCGCTGTGCTACTTCGAGGACTGGTGGGCCGAGGTCGGGATGCCCCTGGGGCCCTTGCACTACGGCAGCCTGCGCAGCGGCGGGCAGCGGCTGCGGGCCAAGCTGGGCATCCCGTGCGGGCTGGCGCTCGCACCGAGCCTCGAGAGCAACGTCACGTTGCACACGCTCCTGATGGCGTTCCACGCCGGCGTCCTCGACGAACAAGGCAACGTCGTCATCAACACGGGTGCCCGCACCGTCGCGGCCCTGAAGTACGTCAAGGCACTGTACGAGGACGCGGGCTCCCCCGAGCAGCTCGGCTGGGGCCCCGGGGGCAACGTGCAGGCCATGCTGGCGCGCAAGAGCTCCTGCACCATCAACGCCATCAGTCTCCTGCGCGCGGCGGAAGCCGCCGATCCCGCGGTGGCGAAGAAGATCCGGATCTGCCCGCCCCTGGCCGGTTCGGCTGGGGTGATGGCGGTGCCCCACGTCACCAGCTGCTCGGTGGTCTGGAAGTTCGCCGAGAACCCGGCTGGCGCCAAGCAGTTCCTGACCGAGCTGATCGACAGCTCCAAGGCCATCTACGAGCAGAGCCAGGGCTGTAATTTCCCGATCTATCAGAAAACGGTCCCGGACCTGATCGTCCGGCTCGAGAACGACCCGCACGGCGACCCTCCCTACAAGTACAAGGAGCTGAAGGACGCGCTGCACTGGACCGCCAACCTTGGCTTTCCGGGTTTCGCCAACCCCGTGGCGATGGAAGCCTTTAACACCTTCGTCGTGCCGCGGATGTTCCTCCGCGTGGTGAAAGGTGAGGCCAGCCCGGAGGACGCCGCGCGGGCTGCTGCGGCGGAAGTGACGCGGATCGCCGAGAAATGGAAGCAGGCCTAGCGGATAGCCGTTGACTCATGTAAGGCAGTCGCTTCACCATCCCCTTCTCCGGTAGCAAAGACCGGCGCAAGAGCGCCGTTGCCCTGCCTGCCGCCTCCTCTGCCATGGGCGGATATCGGGAAGAATCCGTATTCTAGGTAGAGAAGCAAGCCGGCAGACGCTTGACTACCCTTGCCGCCCGGCCGGCGGCGGAGAGAGAAGAGGCGGACGATGGAGGGATTGCCAGCAGCAAGCCGGCGTTTCGCCGGTGTGGCCCTGGTGGTGGCTGGGATGCTGGCGGCGCCGCGCGCCGGCGCGGGACAGGGAGCGTGGACCCCGACGGGACCCCCCGGCGGCGTGGTCACCGGGCTGGCAGCCGATCCGGGATCGCACCCCACCCTCTACGCGAGCACCGCGTTCGGGGGCGTCTTCAGGAGCGCCGACGGCGGCCTCACCTGGGCTCCGGCCAGCTCCGGGCTCGACACCGACGGCCTGCAGACGATCGCCGCCAGCTCGCGGGGAGTGCTCCTGGCAGGCGCCGGCAGCGGCATCTTCCGCAGCCTCGACGGTGCGGTTTCGTGGCACCGGGCCACCCTGCGCCGCCAGTACGCCCAGGCCCTGCAGTTCGCCTTCGATCCCTTCTCGCCGCTCACCGTCTACGCTGCCGGCTCGACCGGCGGCGCCTACAAGAGCACGGACGGCGGTGCCACCTGGACGCGGATCGCCGTGGGTCTCGGGACGCCGCCCGGAATTTCCCAACCGCCGGTGGTGCAGACCATGGCGGCGGGTCCGCGGCGCGGCCTGCTGATTGCCGGCAGCGACTACGGCGTGTACCGCAGCGCCAATGGCGGCGCCACCTGGCAGCAGGTGTTCTCGACGACCTGCGCCGCCAAGGCCCTGCTGTGGGACCCGGTGCGGCCGCTGCGGGCGTACGCCGGATGCGCCAAGACCTTGACCAGCTCGGGCTCGAGCAACCAAATCATCGTCACCGCCGACGGCGGCCTCACCTGGCGGACGCTCGGCGGCCCGCTGGGCAAGCAGGGCATCTTCACCCTGCTGGCCGTGCCGCATACGCACTCGCTGCTGGCCGGCACCGACCAGGGGCTCTACCTGAGCCATGACTCCGGCGCCACCTGGACGTTCCTGAGCTCGTTTGCCGCCACGGCCATCCCGGCGCCGGCCGGCGCCGCGGCGGTGGCGGTGGGCGCGCTCGCCCTGGCCGCGACGCCGGCGCCGGTGATCTATGCCGGCACCGGCCTTTCGCGTGTCGGCGCATTCGCGCCCGGTTCCGGTGTCTGGACGAGCGCCGACCTCGGTGCCACCTGGGCCGCGGCCAGCGCCGGGCTGTCTGCGACCGACGTTCAGGCCATGGCCATCGACTTCAGCGGCGGCGGCGCGAGCCACGCCAGCCTCTACGCCGGCACGGCCCTGGGCGCCTTCCGCTCCCGCAACGGCGGCGCCTCGTGGCGGAAGATCGACAACGGCTTGACCGACCCCAACGTGACGGCGCTCGCGGTATGGACGCCGGGCACCCATCCGCCGGCTCCGCCGCCGCCCGGACCCGCGCCACTGTATGCGATCAGCTCGTACTACCACCTTGCGGTTTCGCTGGATGGTGGCAACAGCTGGACGGAACGGGCGCCGCTGCCGACTCTCGGCAACACGGTGGACCCAACCCCGGTGACCAGCGTGGCGGTCGATCCCCTCGACGCGACGCACATCCTGGTCGGGGCGGGACACCTCGTGTACCGGAGCCACGACGCCGGCGTCACCTGGGACACCGAGTCCGGCCTGCCGCCCGAGGGCTCCGCCTACTTCGTCAATGCGATCGCCTTTGCGCCCTCCCAGCCGTCGACGGTCTACGCGGTCGCCACCTGGGAAGCACCGTTCGGCATCATCCCCGCGGACGCGGTCTACAAGAGCCTCGACGGCGGTGCCACCTGGACCGGGAGCGGCTTGAACGGCGGGACGCTGCAGTCGGTGGTGGTCGATCCCGTGGATGCCGGCACCGTCTACGTGGGAGGCAACGGGGCCGCGTACCTGAGCAGCGATGGCGGCACTACCTGGTCCTCGCAGGACTTCCCGACGAGCGGCGCGTTCACCGGCCTGCTGCTGGTCGGCGGTCCGAGCGCCTCCTTCCTGATCGCGAGCCTCGATCTGCCGACGTTGTTCCTCGGGCCCGACGTCAGTCTCACGGGGCCGGCGGTCTGGATGTCCACGCCGCCGGGCCCGTGGGGAGTGCTCGGAACCGGCTTGCCGGTATTGCCTTTTGCGGGCGTGTCCTCGCTGGTCTACGACGCTCTGCGGTCTCGGCTCTATGCCGGGGTCGAAGGGGCCGGCGTCTGGTCGCTCGAGCTGCTGCCGCCATACTGAAGCCGCCTGAAGCCGCCTGAGGCCGGCTGAAGCCGCCTGAAGCCGCCCTGGATGCCGCCGGCCGCGCCCTGCCGCCGCCACCGAGCTACTGGGCGGGTGCCGGCTGGCCGCGGCGGTACTTCCGGTGCTGCGGCGGCGTCTCGGCCAGGCGGGCGAGCTGCGGGGCCAGGTCCTTCTGCGGCACGACCACCTCGACCAGCGCCGGCACGTCGGTCAACGCCTGGAGCTCGGAGAGCACCTTCGCCAGCTCGCCGACGGTGCGTGTCCGATATCCCCTGGCGCCGAAGGCCCGGGCCAGGGCGAGGTAGTCCCAGGGCGGCAGCAGGTCGAAGGGGGCGAACGCGCCGCCGGGTTGAAAGGCGCTCAGATCGACGAATGCCTGCTCGATCGCATAGGCGTCGTTGCTCATGACGAACACCACGGCGTTCGACTTCTGCTCGGCGAGGCTCGAAAGCTCCTGGCAGATCATCCTGAATCCGCCGTCGCCGGCCACGACGTACGGGCGCGTGCCGGTGGCGAGGGCCACGCCGAGCGCACATCCGGTCTCGTGCCCCAGGGAGCCCCAGGCCGCCTGGGCGACGAAGCGGTTGGCCGGCAGGCCGAAGAGGTTCCCGAACACGTAGAGGGAAGTGCTCTCGCCAAGGATCAGGGTCACCTTGCCGAGCACCTCCTCGCTCGCGAGATAGCCGGTCAGCTCGCGGTAGAAGACGTTGTAGGAGAGGGCATCGTCCGGCCGGGAGACGGCCGGCGATCCGGAAGCAGGGCCGGCGCCCTGCGGCGATGCCTCCGCGGTGCCGGTTGCCGGGGCGCCGGCGGGCTCGGCAGGCACGGCCGGCAGGGCATAGCCGCGCGGCCCGCCCGGCAGGGCCCGAAACCGCGCCAGCAGGGCGGCGAGGAAGTCCGCCATCGCCACCTGCCGGTAGTACCGGTAGCCGATGCGGGTCTCGGCGTCGGTGACCTCGATCATCGCGCCGAAGCTCGAGGCCATGATGTTCAGGTAGTCGTCGGTGATGATCGTGCCCAGGGCGATCGGGCAGTCGGACGCCGCCATCACCGTCCGCGTGAGCAGCGGCGAAGCGGGGCCGGCATAGGTGCCGAGGAACCTGGGCTGGGCCTCGTCGAGCACGGTCTTGCCGAGGCTCGTGGTCGTGAAGTGGAGGCCGCTCGCGTCGACGATCTGCTGCAGCGTCGCCTGCAAGCCGAAGCGCTGGATCTCGACCCCGGCCCAGAGGACGGGCAGGCGGGCCGACTGGATGCGGGTCCAGGCATCGTCCACCGCCGCGGCGAGCGACGCGGGATCGCTCGTGAGGACTGCCGGGGCGAGCGTTCCCTGGGGGGACGCGCAGGGCAGGGTCCAGACGTCCTGGAGCACCTCGATATAGATCGGGCGCTTGTAAGTCAGCAGCGCGACGATCGCGGCGTCGATCTCGGCCGGCGCGCTCGCCGGGTCGGCGACGACCACCGAGGCCACGGTGACCTTGGCGAACACCTGCTGGTCGGCGAGCAGGTTGCCGGTGCTGTGATGGAAGAGGATCCCTTGCGTCCGCTCGAGGCGCCGGTCGGCGGTGCTCGGGCTGGCGGAGATCACCACCACCGGCACCCGTTCGACGAAGGAGCCCGCCGTGGCATTGAGGATGCTGAAACCTCCGACTCCGTACTGCACGCACGCCGCGCCGATGCCCTTGAAGCGCGCGTAGCCGTCGGCCGCGTACCCGGCCCCCAGCTCGTTGACGTTGGCGACCCGCGCGATGCCCGGCGCCGCGTCGAGCGCCTGAAGGAAGGCGCCGGCGTAGTCGCCGGGGACGGCGAAGAGATGCTCGAGGCCTGCCTGCTGCAGCCGGGCGATCAGGTACTCGGCGACGTTCATCCTCAGCCCTCCTCGACCGCCTGCTGGCAGTTGGGGGTGACGCCGGCCAGGGTCTTGCCGCAGTCAGGGCATTCGATGCAGCCCTCCAACGGGCCGCAGCCCGGGCACGGATTGGGCATCAGGGCGTAACCGGGCTTGAGCCACGAGGGCCGCTTCAAGCCGAAGAAGTCCTCGAGCGTCGACTCCGCCGTGTCCAGGGCGCCTTCGACCCACCCCTGATCGAAGGAATAGGCCTCGCCGACGACGTGGATGTCCAGGTCGGGGACCGGCTTGCGCATCCGGCACATCACCTCGTCCAAGCGGTAGGCCGCCTTCCATTCGTGCCAGCCGCCGCCATAAGGGTCCTCGTTCCAGCTGTGGTAGACGGCGGAGTACGGCATCGGCAGCTCGGGCAGGGCGTGGAGCGCCGCGACCTGCTTGTTGGCCACCTCCACCATCAGCTCGGTGGCCGGGAACTGCATCTGCGGCACGATGCGCTCGACGCCCGGCTCCAGGCACGAGGGCCGGTAGCCCGCGAACGGCGTGCCGAGCTCCAGGCCCTTCCAGAACGGCACCGTGCTGATGTCGTTGTAGCTTGCCATCAGCAGCGAGTTGAGGAACGGCAGCCCATTTTTCTGCTCGCATTCGCTGCCGAAATAGTAGGTTTGCCGGATCGGCAGATCGGTCACCGAGCGGCCCGCCACCAGCCCCAGGGCACGCCACCAGGGGCTCTCGTAGGCCAGGAAGAGCTTGAAGGCGCTCTGAATGAGCACGGAGCCGAGGTTGACCTTCAGCCAGGGATCGTCGAAGAAGGTGCTCTGGATCAGCTCCAGGGACCGGCGGGGCATCGCCAGGATGACCTTCCTGGCCCGCACCACGATCGGCTCGACGCCCGCCGCCCGGCTGGTGCGGCCGGACACCGTGACGGTGGGCTCGAAGCGGAGAGTGTAGGGATGCTTTCCCGAGCCGATCACGATCTCGGCGAGGCGGTGGTTCATCAGCACCCGCTTGCCCTTGGCCAGGCCCCCGGGCAGGGTCCGGTTGAAGCGGTCGGCCAGCTGGATGGGCAGCTGGTCGTAGCCGTCGGCGAGGGTGAGGAATTGCGTGTCGTCGCTGTACTCGGTGGCGGGCAGCTGGGTGACGGCGTTGGCGTTGGCGACGTTGGCGTCGTAACCCCCGGCGTCCTTCATGAACTGGTAACCCTCGTTGCTGAGGGACTTGAACATCAGGTCCCAGAAGCCCCACTGCCAGAGCGGCCGACCGAAAGCCCGGATCTTCATCGTGTCGCACAGGTCGAGGTTTGCCATGCCGGGATAGATGTTGTTCATCACCTGCACCTGGAGGTTCGTCGGTCCCAGGCCGCGCTCGTTCCAGGCGAGGTTGTAGGGGACCTTGGCGGGGTCGGCCAGCTGGTGGAGGCGCAGGTGCTTGCCGCGCAGGTAGAAAAGGTTGCAATTCGAGCCCACCGGCTTTGGCGCCCCCATGGGGAAGGGCTTGGTCGCGAGCTTCAGGTGATCGACGAGGCTGGCGACCATGATGTGCTGGCTCGGGATGTAGCGCATGCCGCCGACCTCGGCCTTGACGTGGGGCAGGCCGGGCAGGGTGACCGTGTACAGGCGCCCGCCGATGCGGTCGCTGTATTCGAAGAGGGCGATGCGCGCCCCGGCGCCAAGCTGCTGCTGCAACCGCCAGGCGCAGTAGGCGCCGGAAACGCCGGCGCCGACGACCGCGATGTCCAGATCCATGATCTCCTCCCGAGGGCGAGCCGCGAAGCTCTGAGTATCTGTAGCTCCGGAGCTCGATCGATTCAGATGGTATTGTCCCGCTGCAATTTTGCAGCATATTGTCGCGTGGATTGAGAAGTCAATGCGCGGATAAGTTCGGCCCGGCTGCCTGGCGGCAGGTCCGGCTTGGGGCGGTGGCAGGACGGCGCGGCCTCCGCGCAGGCACGTGCGCGGAGGCCTGGCGCCGCGGCTCGGCTTCAGTCCGGCAGGTCGCGCTACGGGATGCAAACCTCGCAGATGCCGCTATGGGAGCTGGTGACGAAACTGGTCTTCGATCCCCAGCAACCGGCCCCCGGGCAGGGTCCCGAGGAGCACTCTCCGACGATCCTGGTGTGGTTGGCGTCGGACCAGTAGATGATGATGATGTTCTCGCCGAAGAAACATTGGCTGAGCGGCATGGCAAGCGGTTCGGGCATGGCACAGGCGTTGGCCTGCGGGGCGATGGGCTGCAGGGTGCCGGCCTGCGCCGGGACGGTGCTCGCGCACCAGGTCAGGGCCAACAGGGCCAGCACACCGAAACTCCTGAGCGGCAGCGAACGCAGGGCACCGAGAGTTGCCTGGCTCATCCTGTATCTCCTTTTTAGTTGAACGGCTCCTATAGGTGTACGGTGCCGCGGCCCGCGACAACGTGACCCGCAGGGCGTTCGACCACGCACGAGGTACTGACTCAGGAGGGGCCGGCACGGCCTGGCGGCGGGCATCGGGGGGCTGCCAGGCTTGATTTCCACCTCGTCAGGGTTCATCCTCAAGCTATGAGCACCAAGACCATCGAGCTCGATGCCGAAGCCTACGAGGCGCTGGCCCGCGAGAAGCGCCCCGGCCAGACCTTCTCCGAGGTGATCAAGTTGCATTTCGGCCGCGGCGCGTCCGCGGAGGAGCTCGATCAGCTGGCCGCAGAGCTCAAGGTCTCCGAGGACACCCTGGACGCCATCGAAGCGCAGATCCGATCTCGTCAAGAGAGCCCGGCAACTGCCGCCGACCTGTGATCCACTTCGACACCTCGTTCGTGGTGGATTTCCTGCGCGAAGGCACGCGCGGCGAATTGGGACCAGCGAGAGCGCTCTTCAAGAGTCTTCCGCGGCAGCCTCACGCCATCAGCGTCTTCGCGCTCTGCGAGCTCCTCGCCGGGGCCGCGCAGGCGAGCCGAGGTGACCAAGAGCGCGAGAAGGTGCGGCTCTTTTGCTCCCGGCGGAATGACACGAAGACCGTCGCGAAGGCGGCGCTCTATGAGCGCGGGGATCTCCTCCCGGCAAATGAAGTCGGAGTTGAGGAAGTCGGCCGAAATGATGAGGACCGCGACGTGCGCATTGGCGATTGCAGCCTCGATCTCGGGCAACCAGTCGGCCCCAGCTTGGATGAGGCCGTCGTGCCAGGTTGCCAGAAGCCCCTCGCGCTCAAGAACCGCCAATTGGACGGCGAGGCGGTCTTTCCATCGGACATCCTTGTGGTTGTAGCTGACGAAGGCTCTTGGCGGCATGGCACGCGCTGCGCGATCCTCAGACGACCTGCGAGATCCGGCTTCCGCAAGCCAATACTCTCATTCTCAATCAACGGAGATCGATTATACCTCGGAACTCGGCGCGCCGGGCTGACTTCACTCAGCGCTTGGGCACTTCGGTCCAGCGGTAATCTACCAGCACGGGCATTCCGGTCCCTGTTCCCATCAGCCAGAGGATCGAGGGGCGGGGGCGGATGGAGCCGGTCAGGATCTCTCCTTCCTGGGCGCCGGTGATCGACATGGTGGCGGCGAGGGCCTGGGCGTCGGCGGCCAGCTCGGTTACGGTGAAGACGGCGAATACGCCCTCTTCGGCGGGCTGGCCGGTGCGCTGGTTGATGAAGTGGGAGGCAGGCCGGCCGCCGACGTCCAGGGGTTGGTCTTCGCGGAAGGCCGCCGCCAGCGACTGATCGCGCAGGAAGATGCGGCCCAGGGGCTCCTTGAGCCCGCCCATGGCGGGCAGCTCGATCACCCAACCGCGGTCGTTGCGGCCGGCGCCGATGCCGCGGCGGACCTCGCGGATCTGGACGAAGGCGTTGGCCGCACCGTGCTGGCGCAGCACCTCGATGGCGCGGTCGACGGCCATGCCGGTGCTGAAGTCGACCAGGTCGAGGGCGCTGCCGGCGACCAGGGCGGCGGTCTGCTGCTTGCCGTCCAGAACCAGGTTCTTGCAGTCGGCGGCAGCGATCGCCTGACGCAGCTGGTCCGGAGACGGGGCGTTCGCCACCGGTTCGCCGGCACCGCGGCCCCAGAGGCGGTGCAGGGCGCCGGCGAGCGGCCCCTCCTTGCCGCTGGACCAAAGGCAAAAGTTGCGCGCGCGAACGAGCGCCGGAAAGAGGCGAGGGTCCACCCGGTGCGGCCCCTTGCCGGCGGTGGCGTTGAGCAACGCCACCTCGCCGCCGGAACGACTGGGGTCGGTCAGGCGCTCCATCTCGCCGACCTCGGCGGCGGCGGCCTGGATGGCGGCGTCCGCCGCGTCGCGCGGCAGATCGCGGACCTCGATCTCCATCGTGCCCCCGAACGCCGGGACGCTGGTGCGCAGGGGGTGAACGGGAGCCGCGGCGGTTGCCGCCGCGGGGACGGATACCGCCGCGGATGCGGGACCCGCCGCGGGAGTAACGGCGGAGACCCGGGCGGTTGGCGCC
>DATKFK010000114.1:0-7979 GCA_035544375.1 Thermoanaerobaculia bacterium | reverse complement strand
TGCGAAAAGTTCACAGGCATCAAGCAGTCATCAGTTGGTATCAGCTCCGCCGCTGGGAAGCTTATGGGTGTCCCTTCTGACCTCGGTAGTCCAGGCCCGCTGCCGATGCTGACCCCGTCAAGGACACCCTGATCTGGGACTCGGCGGTGCCGGGTCTCATCCTGCGACTGCGCGCCGGATCGGCACGCTTTGCTTTCCAATGAGGCGGTCGACGACGCGCTTGGTGAGCTTCTCGGCCATGGAGCAAGCCTCCGGGCCAGGCCGGGGTGACATTGCCCCTCCTGGGCGGTCTAGAGGCCTCGATCGGGGTTCCCAGGTGGGTTCCCATAGGGTTCCCATCCGCCAAAATCGTGGGAACCCTGTGGGAACCCTGCGGCAGCGAAAACCCCGCTAGACGACAGTATTGTAGCGCAGAAACGCCTATGGAGCAACGGTTTGTAAGCGTAGGCGAGAGTGGGATTTGCGGGGTTCTGCGTGGTGCGCCCTAGAGGATTCGAACCTCTGACCTACAGCTCCGGAGGCTGTCGCTCTATCCAGCTGAGCTAAGGGCGCTTGGTGGGGAACCGGCTCTTTCAATGCTGGGGGGGGTTGGCCTGCCTGGAGGGATTCGAACCCCCGACCCGCGGCTTAGAAGGCCGCCGCTCTATCCACTGAGCTACAGGCAGCGACTCCGCGCAGCCCAGCCAGGGACAACCTCCTCGGGTCGCCGTCAGGTATCGGGGCGCCCAGATTTGAACTGGGGACCCCCTGCGCCCAAGGCAGGTGCGCTACCAGGCTGCGCTACGCCCCGACGGAAACGCGCAACGCAGTCTAAGGCAGCGCCGCGAGCCGTGTCAATTATAGGACGCCCCGTGGAGCGGACCGTGAAGGAGCCGTCCACAAAGCCCGCACCTCACGCGAAGATCCTGGGCGGCTCGACGGCCGGATGGGCTTCCTCGCTGGCGTGGACGGCACCGGCGACGTCGAGATAGCGGCCCTGGCCTAGATCCAGGAGGCAGCGGTTGCGGCCGCTGCGCTTGGCCTCGTAGAGGGCCTCGTCGGCGAAGAGGAGGAGCTCGGCGGCGGTCTTGATGTAGAGCTCGGGGAAACAGGCGACGCCGGCGCTGAGGGTGAGTGGCACCCGCCGGCCCTCGACCTGGAAGTCGAGCTCCTCGACGCGAATGCGCAGGCGTTCGGCGGCGAGGAGGGCCGCGTCGCCGGCGGTGGCATCCAGCAAGAGCACGAACTCCTCGCCGCCGTAGCGGCAGCAGAGGTCGGTCTCCCGCCTTTCCTCCCGCAACACGCCGGCCACCGCCACCAGGGCGGCGTCGCCGGCGGAGTGGCCGTAGGTGTCGTTGATGCGCTTGAAATGGTCGAGGTCGCACAGGATGACCGACATCGTCCCGCCCTCTTCGATGCAGCGGGCGTGAGCCTGGTGCAGGCGCTGCTCGAGCACCCGCCGCACCGCGACGCCGGTCAGCGGGTCCTCGCGGGCCTCGCGATCGAGCAGGCAACGCCGCACCGAGGCGGTCATCTGCGGCAGCAGCCGGTCGAACATGACCAGCGTCTGCGCCTCGACCAGCCGCGGATCGCACCAGAGCCGCAGGCGGGCAAGCACGCGGCCCTCGTCGCGCAGCTGGCGCTCGACGATCTGCCAGCTGGTGCGCCGGTGGAAGCCGGGGAGCGCGGGCGGATAGCGGTCCGGTTCGGGGACGCCCTCGCGCAGCCGGTGCGCCGGCCCGGACCACCAGCTCTTGAACTCGCTGCCGGGAGTGAGGGTCTCGAACTGGAACCAGTGGAACTTGATGACCTCGCACTCGGCGAGGATCCGTTCGGCCACGCCCACCATCTCCTGCTCGGGCGTGATCATCCGCGTGCCGGCGCGGCGCAGGCGCTCGAGATCGCCGGCGCGCCGCCGCGCCTTGGCGAGCAGCACGCCGTTGCGCCCTGCCTCGACCGCCGCCAGCACCAGCGCGGCGAGCAACACCGCGGCGGTGCCCCATCCGGCGCGGGCGCCGGCGAGCGCCAGGCCGGCGCCCGCGAGCCAGCCGGCGAGATCGGTCACCAGCGGCAGCGCCGCACGCGGGCGCAGGCCCAGCTCGGGGCGTCGAATCTGCTGCTCCGCGAGCAGCAGTCCCGACCACACCAGGAGGTAGACGGCGGCCGCGGCGGCAATCCGCACCGGCAGCTGCACGTCGTCGCGCAACCGTGGCAGCCAGGCCCAGGCCGCCCCGCCTGCCAGCGCCGCGCAGGCCGCGGTGCCGGCCGCTTCCAGCGCGCGCAGCAGCTTGCGCCGCTCCGGCAGCGGCACCACGCCGGCCGAGCGCACCAGCCGCCAGCCGATCTCGGCCGTCAGCAGCGATACGGCAGCCAGACCCGCGGCGCTGACCGCCCCGAACAGCAGCACGGCCGGGGCCACCACGGCCGCGCCCAGACCCAGGGTTGGGCGGTTGAAGGGGCGGTGGAACGCGCCGGCCGCGCCGGCGGCAAGCAGCGCCAGGAACCACCAGGGGCCGCCGAAGCTGGTCCACGAGCCCCCGAGCCGGTCGAGATCCGCGAGGTCCCGGGAATGCCCGGCGATCGCCAGCGCCAGGACCGCGCCGGCGGTCGGAAGCAGGGATGCCCAGAGGTCCCTGGACGATGTCGTGCGCTTCATCGCGCGGAAGGCGATTCTCGAGTGGGAGGCGTCGTTCGCAAACCCTTGTGCCGCAATGGTACGCGTTCGCCGGGGCGCCCGCAACGGCGGATGTCGGCGCCGGGGGCGCCGGCCGCCGCGGCCGGCCATACCCTCGCCGGCGCCGGCAACGTTGCCGGCGGCCAGGCGCCTCCCCCACACTTTGTTCCCACCGGCGGCGCCGCTGGCGCCGCGTGGGCTACGCGCCGCCGACGCCGCCGACGCCGCGACGTCGAGGCGGAGGCGAGATCAGTGGCCGCTCGCGCCGCCGGGCGCACCCGCGGCGCCGCCGGACCCGGCGGTGACGACACCGCATGCCAACCGTCCCCCGGCATTTCCGGTGGGCTGAGTGGTGCAGTCGTCGGCTCCGGCGTGCAGGATGACGGACCTGCCGATGACCGAGCTCGGCCCGGAGAGCGACAGCGCCGGCGTGGTGACGTCGATGTGACCGGTGCCGTTGGCGGCGATCACGATGTTGCCGAGGTCGCCGGCGTGATGGGAGGCCGCGTCAGGGCAGGCGTGCGGCGCTCCCGCCGGGTTGAAGTGGCCGCCGGCGGTGATGAAGTCCTTGCCGCCGCCCGTGGCGTCGCGCTCGCATTTGCCGTTCTCGTGCAGGTGGAAGCCGTGATTGCCGGGCGGGGTGACGCCGGCCACGTCCGCCACCACCCGGACCTGGTCGCCGGCGCGGGTGAAGGTCACCCTGCCGGAGAACCCCGGGGTGTCCTTCGCCGGCTGCAGGACGGCCTGCGCGCTGCTGGCAGGGGCCGTTGCCGCCCCGGCGCCCGCCGTCGCTCCTGCGCCAGCCGTGCCGCCGGTTGCGGCGGCGATCTCCTCGGGCTTCATTGGCTCGTCGGTAACCTTTACCGGCGGCATGGCACCCGCCTTGGCGGGCGCGGCGCCGGCGGTGGTGGTCGTCGAGCCCTTCGGCTCACATGCCAGCAGCACCAGGACGACCAGTGCCAACGCGGCCATCATGACTCCACCGATCCGTGCTTGCCTCATCACATCCTCCTCGTCAAGAGAGGACTGCAATTGACGGAATCAGCCTGCCGCGGCGGAGGGCCTCAGCTCCAACCTCACGTCCGCCAGACGGCGGGAGATCTGGATTTCCACCGGCGTGGCCGCCGGGTCCTTGGCCAGCCAGAAGTCCACCTTCGCCGTCCATTTGCGCCGATCGGGCAGGTCTCTGCCGCGGATGGCGTAATGGCGGGTTTCGATCTTCTGGTTCGCGATGGTGCGGACCTCGTCGCCCATCGGCACCACCGTCACCGGGTAGATCTTCCCGTCCGACCAGATCTCCATGTCGCGCGGTTTCTGGAACGGCTCATGGCGGATGGTGTAGATGGCGCACGAGATGTCGAAGACCCCCTTCTGCTCGATCTCGTCGCTGGTCGACTTCGAGCGCCCGCGCCAGAAAAATGAGCTCCAAGCGCGGATCGGCTGCAGGGTATGTGGATCGATTTCGGAGCCATAGCGCCAATACTCGCCCTGCCGGCTTTCCGGCGAGGTGATCAGCAACTCGCCCCTCAGATGTCCGTCCTTCTGCATCTTGAATGCCAGCTCGCCGTCGCCCTGGTGGGGGAAGAACAGGCCCAGAACGGTGCCGACCACATTGCCCAGACGCCAGTGATAGTGGAAGTCCTCGTCCCCGCTTGGGGCCAGCGCGGGCGAGCCCGGCGAGGGGAGAAGCAGCAGGCAGGTGACGCCCGCGGCCAAAGTCAGCTGGTGCAGCTTGGGTTTCATCGCCAGGACCTCGTTCCTTCCACGCTTCCACCATCCCAGGATTCGATGGCCTCGCTCGAGCAGCGGCGATGCGGGCCGGGATCATGACCGATAACATGCGCACGATCCCTGGCATGCCCGGCGGCGCGCCGTGTGCCGGCGTGTCAACTATGCCACAGTCCCGAGTCAGAGAGTCGTGGCGATCAGCTGGGCGGGGTAGGCGGCGGCGGTTGCGGCGGCGTCACCGCCAGGCGCAGGCGCGCCAGCGACCTCAAGGTCAGCTTGCGGATGCTGGCCGGACAGTAGCCGAGGCGGTCTGCCACCTCTTCGGTGCTGAGCCCCAGGCCGAAGCGCAGCCAGAGGACGGCGCGGTGCCGCACCGACAAGGTCACGAACACGCTCTCGAGGTCCCAGACCATGGCTGCCCGCTCCTGCGGCGCCGGCTGCGGCTGGGAGAGCACCTCGAGCCGCGCCGAGTCGACGGCTTCGAGCAGGTTCATCCGGCGCTCGCGCCAGTAGCGCGCGCAGCGGTGACGCAGGGTGCCGATCAGCCAGGCTTCCTTGTTGTCGATCGACTCCCATTTACCGAGAACGGCAAGAAAAGTCTCTTGGAGCAAGTCATCGGCGTCGTGCGGCGGCACGCCGTAGCCATGAAGGATGCGCCTGAGGCGTGGGCGCACCTGCTCGACGAGCTGCTCGAGCTCGGTTGCTAAGGCGATGGTCGAACGGAGGGTCATGGCCGGCGCGCCAGGCCGGCAACCGCCCGCGCCGCGAGCGGTAACGGACCTTGCGCACGCCGGCTATCTTAGCACTGAAATACGCAATGCCGGTGCCCGAATCAGAACATCCCGAGCTGAAGGCGTGCCGCTTCCGACATCATGGACGGATTCCAGACCGGGTCCCAGACCACCTCGACTTCGGCCGCCGCCACCCCCGGCACGCTCTCGACCTTGTCCTTCACCTCGCCGGGTAGTGAGCCGGCCACCGGACAGGCAGGCGAAGTCAGGGTCATCTTGATCTGCACCTGCCCGCCGGGCTCGACGTTGAGGTCGTAGATCAGGCCCATCTCGTAGATGTTGACCGGGATCTCGGGGTCGTAAACCGTCTTGAGCATCTCGACGATGCTCTCCTCGATACTCGGTGCGGCGTCGCCCCCGGCCGCCACCGGCGGTGCGCTTTCCATGGATTGGTTCGGATCTGCTGCCATGACGTCTCCTTAGGGAACTTCCACGGGCACGACGGGTCCTGGCAAGGACCCCGCCGCGGGCGAGGCCAGCGCCGATTGCAGGGCATGCCAGGCCAGGGTGGCGCACTTGACGCGCATCGGAAACTCGCCCACCCCGGCGAAGGCCGCCAGCTTGCCGAGATCCGGCGCGCCGGCGCCGCCGGCGCTCGCCTCTGTGTCCTCGCGGGCCGCCGTGGCCGCGGCGTCCGCTGCAGGCCCGCCGGTGACCAGGGCGTGAAAGCGCTCGAAGAGCTGCCGCGCCTCGGCCAGCGACTTGCCGCGCAGCGCCTCGGTCATCATCGAGGCCGACGCCGTCGAGATGGCGCAACCCACGCCCTCGAACGAGATCTCATCGATGCGGCCGCCATCGACTCGCAGGTAGACCGTCACGCGGTCGCCGCAAAGCGGGTTGTGGCCCGCGGCGCTGTGGTTGGCCCCGGGCAGGCGGCCGAAGTTGCGCGGCCGCCGGTTGTGGTCGAGGATGACCTCGCCATAGAGCTCCTGCAGCCCGCCGTAGCCGCCGCTGCCGCCGCCGCTCACGCGAACACCTCCCGCACCCGTTCCACCGCCGCCGCCAGCGCCGCCACCTCGTCGAGGGTGTTGTAGAGGCCGAACGAGGCGCGGGTGGTGGCGGGCAGCTCGAGCACCTCCATCAGCGGCTGCGCGCAGTGATGGCCGGCGCGCACGGCGATGCCCAGGCCGTCGAGCACCGTGGCGACGTCATGAGGATGCACGCCTTCGACCACGAAGGACAGCAGCCCGGCGCGTTCGCGCGCCCCGGTCTTTCGCTCCAGGTGCACCAGCCGTACCCCCTGGATCGCGCTCAGCAGCTCGACCGCCCGTTGCAGCAGGCGCCCCTCCCAGACGGCCACGGCGTTCTGCCCCAGGTTGGTGAGGTAGTCGAGAGCCGCGGCGAGGCCGATGGCGCCCTCGATGTTGGGCGTGCCCGCCTCGAAGCGCTGGGGCGGCGGCGCATAGGTGGTGCCCTCGAAGCGCACCGTCTCGATCATCCCGCCGCCGCCCTGCCAGGGCGGCATCTCGGCCAGCAGCTCGGCCCGGCCGTACAGCGCCCCGATGCCGCTCGGGCCGTAGACCTTGTGACCGGAAAAGGCGTAGAAGTCGCAGCCCAGGAGGCCGACGTCGACCGTCAGGTGGGGCGCCGCCTGGGCGCCGTCCACCACCAGCACCGCCCCGCGCCGGTGCACCATGTCGGCGATCTCGGCGACCGGGTTGATGGTGCCGAGGACGTTGGAGACGTGGGTCACCGCGACGATGCGGGTGCGCGGCGACAGCAGCCGCCCGAGCGCCGCCAGGTCCAGCTCGCCGCGGCGGTCGATGGGCACGACGCGCAGCGCCGCGCCGCGCTCCTCGCACAGCAGCTGCCAGGGCACCAGGTTGGAATGATGCTCCATGGCGGTGACCAGCACCTCGTCGCCGGCGTCGAGGCCGGTGCGCCGGCTGCGCCCGTAGCTTTGGGCGACGAGGTTGATCGCCTCGGTGGTGCCGCGCACGAAAACGATCTCCTCGGCGGCCGCGGCGCCGAGGAAGGCGCGGACCGTCTCGCGCGCCCGCTCGCGGGCGCCGGTGGTCAGCTGCGCCAGCCGGTGCACGCCGCGGCCGACGTTGGCGTAGTAGTCGCGGTAGCAGCCGGCGACCGCCTCGATCACGGCGCGCGGCTTCTGGCTGGTGGCAGCGTTGTCGAGGTACACCAGCGGCCGCCCGTGGATGGACTGGGCAAGCAGCGGAAAGTCGGCCCTCACCCGCGCCAGGTCGTAGCTCGGACCGGCCGCAGCGGGAGCGGATGCGGCGCCCGCGGACAGCTCGGCGGCGGCGGCGGCGGCCGGCTGGACTTGACTGGATGAACCGCTCATGACCGTTGGGACTCCATGGGCATCAGGATCAGGCACCAGGCGGCCGGGCCGGCGGCCCGCCAGCGGGCCACCGGCGGGACACTAGACGGCCTGTCTCACCACCTCGCCCTGGGGCAGCCGGGCGAACAGCAACTCTTCGAGGTCGTGGCGCACGGGCTCGACCTTGATGCGCGCCAGGATGTCGGAGGCGAAGGCATAGGTCAGCAAGCTGCGCGCCGCGTCGAGGCCGATGCCGCGCGAGCGCAGGTAGAACACGGCATCGTCGTCGAGCTGGCCGACGGTCGAGCCGTGCGTGCACTTGACGTCGTCGGCGAAGATCTCCAGCCGCGGGTTGGAGTTGGCGATGGCGTCGGCAGACAGCAGCAGGTTGCGGTTCGACTGCTTGGCGTCGGTCTTCTGCGCCCCGGGGTGGACGTGGATGAGGCCGTTGAACACCGACCGCGCCTTGCCGTCGAGGATTCCCTTGTACAGCTCGTGACTGGAGCAATGAGGCTTGGCGTGCTCGACG
>DATKFK010000113.1:0-2458 GCA_035544375.1 Thermoanaerobaculia bacterium | reverse complement strand
CGGGTCAGCTGGCGGGTGCCGGTGAGCCAGCGCGGCGACCCGCGCGGCGCGGACTGATCGCCGGCGGTGACCGCAGTGTGGCGGTGCCCGCTGGCCGGCGCAGCCGGCTGGCGCCAGTGGGCCGGCGGCCTGGCATGCCGGCGGTCTGGTGTGCCGGTCGGCTGGAGTGCCTGTGGGCTGGTGTGCCCCGTGGGCTGGTGTGCCCGTGGGATGGGCCGGCAGCGAGCGGAGCGCTCAACGGCCGCGGAGGGCCTCGAGCCAGCCGGGGGTGACGACGCCGGCCTCGGCCTCGATCAGGTAGGCGGGGAGGTGAGAATCCTCCCGGGCCATGCGCAGGTCGCTGGCGCCGCGCGGATAGCAGAAGGCGCCGACGGCCTGCACCGCGATCGAAAACACGACGGCGAGGCGGAAAACGGCGAGCGGGCGCGGCTGCAGCGCGGCGACGACCGGCGCCAGCATCCAGACGGCAAGCGGCAGCAGGTCCGTGAGGTAGCGCGGCCCGTAGCAGCTGCCGCCCCGCCATTCCGACCGCGCGTAGACCAGCAGCTGGGCGAGGATGGCGGCAAGCAGGAGGGTGTTCAGCGCCCGGTCGCGGTCGGCCAGGAAGTCGGCCAGGAAGCGGCAGAGCGCGGCGAGCCGGCCGGCGGGCGGCGGTGGCCCCGGCGGTCGCGGGCCGCGGTCACCGGCCGCGGCTGGCGGCGGCCCGGCAGCCTGAGCTTGGAGGGCGGCCGGCCCGCTTACAGGTGCCGGCACGCTTTCAGACACCGGCCTGCTTGCGGATGCCGGTCCGTTGCGGCGCATTCCCAGCGCCCGCCGCAGGTAGACCGGCAGGAAGAGAAGGAACGGGGTGTAGACGAACAACCCCTTGTCCGGGCTGAACAGCATCTCGACCAGGCCGCGGGCCATCGGCTGCTCGAAGTAGCGGCGCCCGGCTTCGACGAAGAGCTGGTAGCCGCCGCCCGGCAGGCCGAAAGCGCCGAGGTTGTAGGCCAGCGTCAGGGCCAGCGGCGCGGCGGCGGCGAGGAAGAACCAGGCGGCCCGGCGCCCGGCCCAGGCCGGGGCCAGCAGCGCGAACGGCGCCACCAGGAGGGCGTCGATCGGGCGGCCGGCGATCGCCAGGCCGCAGGCGGCGCCGCCGATCGCCAGGTGCGCCGCGCGGAGCGGCCCGGTGAAGGCGAGGAGGGCCACGATCAGCAGCAGCTCCTCGGCGCCGTGCTGCCACAAGGCCTGGCTGCCGATCATCCAGGTTTCGGTGCCCAGCGCGAAGGCGGCGGCGAGCCCCAGCGCGCGGGCCGGGGGCAGGCGCCGGCGGAGCAGCACGAGCATCAGCCCGGCGGCGGTGGCCGCGATGCAGGAGGCGGCGAGCTTCTCCATGAACGCTCCGGCCGCGTTAAGGGCGGGGGCGGGCCAGCCCTGGCGGGCGAGGAGGACCGCCGCCGGCACGTAGAGCGGCGTCACCAGCAGCGGAGTGACGACGGGAAAGAGCGAGGCATGGCCGCCGCCGCGCGCCGGCTGGACCCAGTAGGCGCGGCGCGAGGTCTGCACCACGTCGAGCACCGGGTCGAGCAGGAGGGTGCCGCCCCTGAGCAGCGCGAAGGGCACGAAGCGGGTCGCGCGGGTGTCGCTCGAGGCGATGACCCTGCCGTTGAGGTTGTAGACGAGGAGGGCCGCGAGGGCCAGCAGGATGGCGGTGCGGGCGCCGCGCCGCCGCCCGTCCACCGCGTCTTCGCCCGCGGTCACGGCGCGGTCAGGCCGGGCGCCGGCGGGCGAGGCGCAGCAGCTCGTCGAGCTCGGCGTGGAAGCCCGAGACGATGGCCTCCGGGTCCGGCACCAGGCCGGCGTCGGTGCCGACCCCCAGGCGGACGGTGCCCCGGTAGCTGAGGATCGAGACTCCCAGGCCGACACGGCCGGACTGCGGCACCCAGAAGAAAATGTCGCGGATCGCCTTGCCGGCGAGATACAGGGTGCGGTTCGGACCCGGGACGTTGGTCATCACCAGCGTCGCCTTGGTGGCGAAGATCCGGACCACCAGGCGCTGGACCGCCAGGGGCACCCTGCCGATGGCGCGCAGGATGAGCAGCACCACCGGGGCCTCCGCGGAGCGGCGCAGCGCGGCGGAGCGCCGGCGGAGCTCGGCGAGGCGCGCCAGGGGGTCGCCGATGCCGAGCGGCAGCGACAGGAAGACCAGGCCGAAATGATTGCCGAGCTGGGACATCCTGCCGAGCGGCCGCAGGTTGACCGGCATGGCGGCGCGGATGTCGAGGCGGCGCCTGGTCTCACCCCGGTGCGCCAGGTAGCGGCGCAGGCCGCCGGCGGCCGCGGTCACCAGCACGTCGTTGACCGTGCCGCCCAGCGCGCGCCCGATCTCCTTGACCTGGTCCAGCGCCAGGGGCTCGGACCAGGCGACCCGCTTGGGCACTCCGAGCGGCCCCTTGAACGGGGTCTTGGGATCGGCCGG
>DATKFK010000112.1:0-5069 GCA_035544375.1 Thermoanaerobaculia bacterium | reverse complement strand
GATGCCGAGGCCCTGCACCCAGGCCGCGAAGCGCTGCAGCGGCCCGACCAGGGATCGCCCCCCGAAGATCAGCGCGGCGGCGAGGACCAGCGCCGCGACGACGTAGAACACCAGGCGGACCCGTGAGGCGCGGCGACGGTCGCCGGCCTCACCGACCCTGCCACCCTTGCCCTCGCCGTCCCCGGTCAGACGGGCTGGTACGTCCGACATCCGGCTCTCCTCCCTGCCGCTGCCGACGAGCCGCGGCCCTTCGGTATGTGCGTGGCCCACGACAGGCCGCATCCAAATCACCGCTCCCTCACAGCTACGTGCCGCCGCCCCGGACGGATCGGCGGCGCGACCGGCCTCGGCGACGGCGGCGGTCGCCGCCGCGGCGCTCGCGCTGGGCCGTCGGCGCTGGCGAGGTGAGCCTTTGACGATGCCATCTTAGCGAACGTCAACGGACCGGTCGCCGTGCGCGCTGCACTGCAATTTGTGCATTGTCGTCAAGTTTATGAGATCAATACTGCGAAAATGGGCTTGCGTCAGATCCATCGAGCCCGTATAGTCTGCACATCGGTCAACAAAAGGGAGACACTGATGACGAGAGAGGAGATCCTGAAGACTGCTGACGGGGAGAGCGTCCGGTTCATGCGGCTTCAGTTCACCGACATCCTGGGCGTGATCAAGAACGTCGAGATCCCACGCAGCCAGTTCGAGAAGGCGCTCGACGGGCAGATCCTGTTCGACGGCTCGTCGATCGAGGGATTCACGCGCATCGAGGAGTCCGACATGCTGCTGGTGCCGGACCTGAGCACCTTCCGGGTCAACCCCTGGTCCAATCCCGACGGCTCGAAGGTGGCGCGGATGATCTGCGACATCTACTCGCCCGACGGCACGCCCTTTCCGGGCTGTCCGCGGATGACGCTCAAGCGCCAGGTCGAGCGGGCCGCCAAGCACGGCTACACCATGGTGGCAGGACCCGAGGCCGAGTTCTTCCTCTTCCAGAAGGACGACAAGGGCGAGGTGCTGATCGAGACCCACGACGTCGGCGGCTACTTCGACCTGACGCCGGTGGACCGCGGCGAGGAGTGCCGCCGCGACATCGTGATCGTGCTCGAGGCGATGGGCTTCGAGGTCGAGGCTGCCCATCACGAGGTGGCTCCCGGGCAGCACGAGATCGACTTCAAGTACGGCGACGCGCTGGCCACCGCCGACAACGTCACCACCTTCCGCTTCGTGGTCAAGAAGGTGGCGCAGGATCACGGCCTGCACGCCACCTTCATGCCCAAGCCGATCTTCGGGGTCAACGGCTCGGGCATGCACGTCCACCAGAGCCTGCTCACCAAGGCCGGCGAGAACGCCTTCTTCGACCCGCAGGCGCAGTGGCAGCTCTCCAAGGTGGCGCTCAGCTACATCGGCGGCATCCTCGATCATGCCGTGGCGTTCGCGGCGGTCACCAATCCGCTGGTCAACTCCTACAAGCGGCTGGTCCCGGGCTACGAGGCGCCGATCAACGTCGCCTGGTCGGAGAAGAACCGCAGCCCGCTGGTCCGCGTGCCGGCCAAGCGCCACATGTCGACCCGCTGCGAGGTGCGCATGCCGGACCCGTCCTGCAACCCCTACCTGGCGCTGGCGGTGATGCTGGCGGCCGGCCTCGACGGGCTCGAGCGCAACCTCGACCCCGGCCCGCCGGTCAACAAGAACATCTTCACCATGAGCGGCCGCGAGAAGCGGCGCCTGCGCATCGCGCAGCTGCCGGCCAATCTCAAGGAAGCGCTCGACGAGCTCGAGCAGGACGCGGTCGTCCGCGACGCCTTGGGCGGCCACATCCTCGAGCACTACCTGCGCGCCAAGCGCCAGGAGTGGGCCGACTACATCTCGCACGTCCACCCCTGGGAGCAGGACCGCTACCTCTCCGAGTACTGATCCCGGTACCACCCCCGGCGCGCCCAGGGCGGCCGGGACCGCGCGGCAACCGCGGTCCCGGCCGGGTGCTTGAGGACTTCGAGCGCTTGCTCGCCGCGCCGGAGAGATGATCTACTAGCGCGCCGTGTTGCCGCGCGAGCCCATTCTGCCGTTCTCCCGGCCCGAGATCGGCGAGGACGAGATTGCCGAGGTCGTGGCCTGCCTGCGATCGGGCTGGATCACCACCGGGCCGCGGGCGGCCCAGCTCGAGCGCGAGTTCGCCGCGGCGGTCGGCGCGCGCCATGCCCTGGCCTTCTCCTCCGGCACCGGGGCTCTCCATGCCACCCTGCTCGGCCTGGACCTCGCGCCCGGCGACGAGGTCGTGATGCCGGCGCTCACCTGGCCCTCGACCGCCAACATGGTGGTGGCCTGCGGCGCGGTGCCGGTGTTCGCCGACATCGACGCCTCGACCTGGAACCTGGATCCGGCGGCTCTGGCGCCGGCGCTGACCCCGCGCACCCGCCTGGTGATCCCGGTGCACTTCGCCGGCCTGCCCTGCGACCTCGACGGCCTGCGCGCGGCGCTGGCGCTGGCCGGCCGGTCCGACGTCGGCCTGGTCGAGGACGCGGCGCATGCGGCCGGCGCCTCCTACAAGGGACGGCCGATCGGCGCCGCCGCGGCCAACGGCTCGCTGGCCGCCTGCTTCTCGTTCCACCCGATCAAGAACATGACCACCGCCGAAGGCGGGATGGTGACCACCGACGACGACCGCCTGGCCGAGGCGATCAAGCTGTGGCGCTTCCACGGCGTGCAGCGCGACGCCTGGCAGGCCTACGCCGCCGCCGGGAGGGCGCCGGCGACCTACGACGTGGTGCTGCCCGGCTTCAAATACAACCTGAGCGACCTGCACGCCGCGCTGGGCCTGCACCAGCTGCGCAAGCTCCCGCGCTTCAACCGCCGGCGCGCCGAGATCGCCGCCATCTACCGCCGCGACCTGGCGGCGCTGCCGGGCTTGCAGATCCCCGGCCGCGCGCAGTACGAGTGCCGCCACCCCTGGCACCTGTTCACCGTCCTGCCGCCGAGCCGCGCGCCGTTCATGGAGCGGCTCCGCGAGCTGGGCATCGGCACCGGGCTGCACTTCGAGGCGGTGCACCTGCACGACTACTACCGCCGCCGCTTCGGCTGGCGCGAGGGCACGCTGCCGGTCGCCGAGGAGGTCTGCGCGCGCATCGTGTCGCTGCCGCTCTTCCCGGCCATGACCGACGAGGACGCCGGCGACGTGGTGCAGGCGGTGCGCCAGGCGCTCGCCGCATGACCGCCCAGGCCGCCCCGGCACTCCCGGCGCCGGCGGCGTCGATCGTCATTCCGGTCTACAACGAGGAGCCGAACCTCGAGGCGCTGTACGCCCGCCTGAGGCGGGTCATGGACGGCATCGCCGGCGGCGCCGAGGCGATCTTCGTCGACGACGGCAGCGCCGACCGCTCGCTGCCGCTGCTGCGGAGGATCGCGGCGGCCGATCCGCGCGTGCGGGTGATCTCCTTCAACCGCAACTACGGACAGCACGCGGCGGTGATGGCCGGCCTCGAGGTGACCCGCGGCGAGACCGTGGTCACCTTGGACGCCGACCTGCAGAACCCGCCCGAGGACATCCCCAAGCTGCTGGCCAAGGTGGCCGAAGGCTTCGACGTCGTCGGCGGCTGGCGGGCCGACCGCAAGGACACCTGGTTCCGGCGCTGGGCGTCGCGGCAGATCAACCGCATGATGCGGCGCATCATGTCCGGCGTCGAGTTCCGCGACTACGGCTGCATGCTGCGCGCCTACTCGCGCGGCGTGGTCGAGTCGCTGCGCCGCTGCGAGGAACGCACGCCGTTCATCCCCGCCCTCGCGTGCCAGTTCGCGCGCCGCATTGCCGAGGTGCCGGTGGGGCACGCCGAGCGCGCCGCCGGCGAGTCGAAGTACTCGTTGTGGCGGCTGCTGAAGCTGCAAGCGGACCTGGTGACCGGCTTCACCTCGATGCCGCTGCGCCTGGCGACCCTGGCCGGCACGCTCATCTCGCTGCTGTCGATCGGCTTTGGCGTCTTCCTGGTCGTGCGGCGCCTGCTCCAGGGCCCCGAGGCCGAGGGCCTCTTCACCCTTTTCGCCATCCTCTTCCTGCTGGTCGGCGCCGACTTCCTGGCGCTCGGCGTGCTCGGCGAATACGTGGGCCGGATCTACGTCGAGGTGCGCCGGCGGCCCCGCAGCGTCGTCAAGGAGACGGTGAACTTTCCTGCCGCAGAGCGGGAGCCGCTCGGCGGCGGCGGGGACGGAACGGCGCGTTGAAGGTCCTCTTCCTGGGCTACAGCCAGCTGGGCTACCGCGCGGTCAAGCTGCTCCCGGAGCTGGGATGCAGCGTCGCCGCGGTGGTGACCCACCGTGACGACCCGGCCGAGAACCGCTGGTACCGCACTCCGGCGGAGGCCGCCGGCGAGCTGGGGCTGCCGCTCCACTACGCCGACGACCTGGCGGCGGCGCCGGGCGGGATCGGCGCCTTCGCCGCCCGCCTCGCCCCCGACCTGGTGCTGAGCGTCTTCTATCGCGATCTGCTGCCGGCGCCGGTGCTGGCCGCGGCGCGCCTGGCGGCGCTCAACCTGCACCCGTCCCTGCTGCCCGCCTACCGCGGGCGGGCGCCGATCAACTGGGTGCTGGTGCGCGGCGAGGCGCAGACCGGGGTGACGCTGCATCATATGATCGGACGCGCCGACGCCGGCGACGTCGTCGGTCAACGCCCGATCGCCATCGCGCCGCGCGAGACCGCCCTGTCGCTCTACCGCAAGGTGGAGGAGGAGGGTGTGCGGCTGCTGGCCGAGATGCTGCCGCGGGTCGCCGCCGGCAGCGCGCCGCGGCTGCCGCAGGACGAGTCGAAGGCCAGCATCTTCGGGCGTCGCCGGCCCGAGGACGGCCGCATCGACTGGACCTGGCCGGCGGCGCGCATCGACTGCCTGGTGCGGGCGGTGGCGCCGCCCTGGCCCGGGGCGTTCGCCGACGTCGAGGGGCAGCGGGCCTGGATCTACCGCGGCCACCCCATCGCCGGAGGCGGCCGGCCGGCCCCGGGCACCGTGTGGCGCGAGGCCGGGCGGGTGCTGATCGCCACCGGCGATGATTGGTACGAGGTCGAGGCGGCGTCAGGCATTGCCGGGGCGCCG
>DATKFK010000111.1:0-6959 GCA_035544375.1 Thermoanaerobaculia bacterium | reverse complement strand
TTCCCGGCGCTCCCTTTCCCGCTGCAGCGCCTCGACCGTCGCCGCCAGCCCGGCGAGCGTCGGCGTCTGGAACATGCTGCGCAGCGGCAGGTCGACGTCGAGCTCGCGCCGCAGGCGCGCGATCACTCGCGTCGCCAGCAGGGAATGGCCGCCAAGGCGGAAGAAGTCGTCGTGCGCACCCACCCGGTCGATGCCCAGCACCTCGGCCCATACCGCCGCCAGCATCCGCTCCGTCGTGGTCCGGGGCGCCTCGTAGCCGTGCGGGTCCGCGTCCTCCGCGGTGCCCGCCTGCCGCCGCCCCGGCGCGGCGGCGGGTGCCGGCAGGGCGCGCCGGTCGACCTTGCCGTTGGGAGTGCGCGGCAGCCCGCCGGGCAGGACCACCCATGCCGCGGGCACCATGAAGGCCGGCACGCGCTGCGCCAGCCAGCCGCTCAGCTCCTCCGGCCGGCACGCGCCCGCGGCGCCGGCGCCCGCGGCGTCGGCTCCCGCGGCGTCGGCGCCCGCCGCCTCGGCGCCCGCCGCCCCGGCGCCCGCCGCGGCCACCGGCACGACGTAGGCCACCAGCCGCGTACCCGCACCGGCGGCCTCCTCGCGGGCCGCCACCGCCGCCTCGCGCAGCGCCGGATGCCGGGCGAGCAGCGTCTCGATCTCGCCCAGCTCGATGCGGAAGCCGCGCACCTTGACCTGGTGGTCGCGGCGTCCCAGGAACTGCAGGCGCCCGTCCGGCAGCGTCCGCGCCAGGTCGCCGGTGCGATACATGCGCGCCCCGCCCGGCGCGGCGCCGCCGGCCGGGGCGGCAAGCGTGGCGATTGCGGCGAACGGGTCGGGCACGAACCTCTCGGCGGTCAGCTCGGGGCGGTGCAGATAGCCGCGCGCCAGGCCGGCCCCGGCGATGCACAGCTCTCCCGTCACGCCGACCGGCACCGGCAGCAGGCGCGGGTCGAGCAGGTGGACGCGCGTGCCGTCGAGCGGCCTGCCGATCGTCGGCGGCTCCTCGCCGCGGCGCCGCGCGCAGGTCGAATAGGTGGTGTCCTCCGACGGGCCGTAGAGGTCGAAGACACGCAGCGCCGAGGTCTGGGCGTGGATCTCCGCGACCAGCCGGGACGACAGCGGCTCGCCGGCCAGGTTGATGGTGCGCACCGACGGCGGGACGGCTCCCAGGCGCAGCAGCTCCGCCATCGCCGAGGGGACCGTGTTGACGAGCGTCACGGCCGCACCGGGCGGCGGCGAGGCCAGCGCCAGGGCGTCGTCGCCCAGGATCACCGTGCCGCCGCAGCAGAGAGGCACGAACAGCTCGAACACCGAGAGGTCGAAGCAGATCGAGGTGGCGGCGAAGACCCCCGCGAGGTCGGCGGCCGAGAACGTCCGGCGGGCCCAATCCACCAGGGCCGCGGCGCTGCGGTGCTCGATCGCCACCCCCTTGGGCCGGCCGGTCGAGCCGGAGGTATAGATCACGTAGGCCAGGTTGCCGGGCCCCGCCGCCGCTCCCGCCGCCGCCGCGGCCAGCCTTCCCGGCGCTTCCCGCGGCCGCACACCTGCATCCTCGTCCTCGGCGCCGGCCAGGTCGAGGACGCGCACCCCGCCCGGCGCCAGGGCTCCCGGCAGGCGGGCCAGCAGACGCCGCTCGGTGAGCAGCAGCGGCGCCCGCGCGTCCTCCAGCATGTAGGCGATGCGCCGCGGCGGATAGAGCGGATCGAGAGGCAGGTAGGCGCCGCCGGCCTTGAGGATGGCCAGCAGGCCCTCGACCAGCCGCGGCGTGCGCTCGAGCAGCACGCCCACCGGCACCTCGGGACCGGCGCCGGCGGCGCGCAGGCGCCGCGCCAGCCGTTCGGCTCGCCGGTCGAGCTCGGCGTAGGTCAGCTCACCGCCGCCGGCAAGGAGCGCCACCGCCTGCGGCGTGCGCAGCGCCTGCGCCGCGAACAGCTCGGCCAGCGTTGCCGGCGCCGGCGGCCCGGCGGCCGCGGTGTCGTTCCAGCCGAGCAGCAGCTGGTGGCGCTCGCCCGCCGACAGCAGGGGCGCCGCCGACAGCCGCCTGCCGGGATCGGCGAGCAGCGCCGCGAGCAGGTTCTGGAAGTGGCCGGCCAGCCGCGCCACCGTCGCGCCGTCGAACAGGTCGCTGTCGTAGCGAAAGCGGCAGACCGGCGCCGCGCCGTCGGCCACTTCGACCTCGAGGTCGAAGCGCGACTCGCGGCGCGGCACCTCGAACGGCGTCAGCCGCAGGCCCTGAAGCCGTGGGTCGGGCGCCTGGTGCTGCAGGTTGAAGAGCACCTGGAAGAGCGGCGTCTGCCCCAGGTTGCGGTCCGGCGACAGTTCGGCGACCAGCCGCTCGAACGGCAGCTCCTGGTGGGCGTGCCCGGCAAGCGTCGCCTGCCGCGCCAGCGCCACCAGGTCCCCCAGCGCCGGATCGCCGCTCCACCGGCTGCGCAGCACCAGGGTGTTGACGAAGAAGCCGATCAGGCGCTCGATCTCGCTGCGGTTGCGGCCGGCGATCGGCGAGCCCACCGCGACGTCGCTCTGCCCGCTGTGGCGGCCGAGCACCGCGGTGAGCACCGCCAGCAACACCATGAAGGGAGTGGCGCCCTGGCGCCAGGCGAAGGCCCGCAGCTCGGCGGCGGCGGCGGCCGGCAGGACCAGCTGCCGCACGTCGCCGAGGAAGGACTGGACCGGCGGGCGCGGGCGGTCGGTGGGCAGCTCGAGCGCCGGCGGGGAGCCGGCGAGCTGCTGCCGCCAGTACCCCAGCAGCTGGCCCGCGAGGCCCTCGCCGTCCAGGCGCCGGCGCTGCCAGACCGCGTAGTCGGCGTACTGCACCGGCAGCTCCGGCAGGACGGGCGTGGCGGGCGCCGCGCCGCGGGCCGCGAACGCCGTGTACAGCGCCGCCAGCTCGCCGGTGAAGAGCGCCAGCGACCAGCCGTCGGAGACGATGTGGTGCATGACGACGACGAACAGGTGCGCCGCGGCGCCGCGGCGCAGGAGGACGGTGCGCAGCAGCCGCCCGCGGGACAGGTCGAAGGCGCGGCGGACCAGGGCGCCGGCCAGCCTCTCCGCCTCGGCTTCCCGCGCCGCGGCGGGCAGGGCGGCAAGGTCGCACAGCGGCAGGTGCCAGGGGCCCGCGGGCTCGACCGCCTGCACCGGCCTGTCGTCCACGGCGATGAAGCGGGTGCGCAGCGTCTGGTGACGCCGGACGATCTCGCCCAAGGCACCCGCCAGCGCCGGGAGCGAGAGGTCTCCCGCCAGCGCGTAGGCGCGCCCGATGTTGTAGGCGGAGCTGCCCGGCGCGAGCTGTTCGAGGAACCACAGCCGCTCCTGGGCGAAGGACAGCGACCCGTAGGAAGTGTCGGTGCCCTGCGACGGAGCCTCCGGGAACCTAATTTGCGGGGCACTGACCGGGGAGCCGACCGCCGCCGGGCCTTCCTCGCCGCGCGGCTGGATGCCGGCCGTGCCGGCGGCGCCCGCCGCGGCCGGCGCCTGGTCCGCCGCCGCGCCCGCGGTGCGCAGCAGCGTCTCGATGGCGCCGGCCAGCCCGGCAACGGTCGGGGCCGTGAACAGGGTGGCGAGCGGCACCTCCAGCAGCACGGCGTCGCGGACCCGCGACAGCAGCTGGGTCGCCAGCAGGGAATGCCCGCCCAGACGGAAGAAGTTTTCGTGCACCCCGAAATCGCCGCGCCCCAGAAGGTCCGACCAGATCCCGAGCAGCAGCTCCTCGAGCGCGCTCGCCGGCGCCTCCCCGCGATCGTCGCGACCGCCGTCCGCCTCGGGCCGCGGGTCCGGCAGGGCCGCGAGGTCGACCTTGCCGTTGCGCGTCAGCGGCAGCGCCGGCAGCCGCACGAAGGCCGCCGGCACCATGTGGTCGGGCAGGCGGGACGCGAGCAGTTGCTGGACGGATTGGGTGCCGACCTCCGGCGCGGTCACCAGGTAGGCCACCAGCCGCGCCTCGCCGCCGGCCGCGCCCGCGGCGGGGCGGACGGCCACCACCGCCTCACGCACGGCGGGGTGCTCGCGCAACGCCGCCTCGATCTCCCCCAGCTCGATGCGGAAGCCGCGGATCTTGACCTGGCGGTCGCGGCGGCCCAGGAACTCGAGCTCGCCTGCCGCGGTCAGGCGAACGAGGTCGCCGGTGCGGTACAGCCGCTCGCCGGGACCGCCCCAGGGGTCCGGCACGAACCGCTCGGCCGTCAGGTCGGGCCGCTCGCGGTAGCCCCGCGCCAGGCCGGCGCCGGCGATCGCCAGCTCGCCGGGCACGCCCACCGGCATCCTGCCGCCGTCGCGGTCCAGCAGGTGGATGCGCGTGCCGGCGATCGGCCGCCCGATCGGCGGCGGTCCGGCGAGGCCCGCGCCGACCGGCGCGGCGGTGGCGACCACCGTGCTCTCCGTGGGGCCGTAGTGGTTCCACAGCGTGAAGGGCAGCTCCCCTGCCGGGGCGCGCTGCAGCCGGTCGCCGCCGGTCAGCAGGGCGCGCAGCGCGAGGCGCGGCGGCCGGCGCTCGATCTCGGCGAGCAGCGCCGCGGCCAGCGGCGTCGGCAGGAAGCAGAGGGTGATCTCGCGTTGCGCGAGCCAGCCGAGCAGCCGCTCCGGCGAGGCGCGCACCGCGGGCGGCGGGACGTGCAGGCTCGCGCCGGCGGCGAGATAGGGCCACAGCTCCCAGACGGCGGCGTCGAAGGCGGGGCCGGCGAGCAGCGTCGCGCGGTCGTCCGCGCCGACGCGGTAGGCCGCCAGGTGCCAGTCGACGAGGCTGGCGAGGCCGGCGCGGTGGATCTCGACTCCCTTCGGCCGGCCGGTCGAGCCGGACGTGTAGATCACGTAGGCGAGACTGGCTGCCGCGGCCTCCCGCCCACCGCCGTCCATCACATCCATCGCATCCGCCCCATCCATCACATCCATCGCATCCGCCGCACCCATCGCATCCGCCGCATCCGCCGGGTCCGCCGCATCCGCCGCATCCGCCGGGTCCGCCGCCGCGGCAACGTCGAGCGCCAGCACCGGCGGCGCCCCGTCCGGCAGCGCCGCGATCAGGTCGGGCCGCGCGATCACCATCGCCGCGCCGGCGTCGGCCAGCATGAAGGCGAGCCGCTCGCGCGGGTAGCCCGGGTCGAGCGGCAGGTAGGCGCCGCCGGCCCGCAGCACCGCCAGCGCCGCGACCACGGTCTCCGGCGAGCGTTCGGCGCAGATGGCCACCACGGTCTCGGGACCGACGCCGCGGGCGCGCAGCTCGGCGGCGAGCCGGCGCGAGCGCCGCTCCAGCTCGCCGTAGCTCATCTCGCCGCCATCCCAGGCGACCGCCGTGGCCCGCGGCCGGCGCGCCGCGTGCGCCGCGAACCGCCGCACCACGTCGGCCGCCGCGGCCGGAGCCACCGCGGCGTGCGCCTCGCCAGCGGGCGCGGTCGCCGCCGGCTCCTCGCCGACCCGGTCGGCGCCCCGGTCGGTGCCCCGCAAATTAGGTTCCCGGAGGCTCCGTCGCAGGGCACCGACACTTCCTACGGGTCGATTCCACGCGGCCAGCTGCGCGATCTCGGCGGCCGCGAGCAGCGGCAGGTCCCCCAGGCGAGCCGCACCGTCCGCCAGCGCGCCCGCCAGCAGGACCTGGAAGTGGCCCCACATGCGGGCGATGGTCGGGGCGTCGTAGAGATCGCCGCTGTACTCCCAGACCATGGTCAGCTCGTCGCCGGCCGCGGCGGGCGCGAGGCTTGCGCGCTGCTCGGCGCGCGGCTTGGCGACCACGTTCAGATCCGACTTGGCCGAACCGTTGTGGCGCTCGAAGAGGTCGCCCGACAGGCCGCCCGGCAGCTCGAGGTCGGGGACGGGCGCGTCGTGGAAGCTGAACAGGACCTGGAACAGCGGGTTGCGCGACAGCTCGCGGTCGGGCTGCAGCACCTCGACCAGCTTCTCGAACGGCAGGTCCTGGTACTCGTGGGCCTCGAGCGTCGTCGCGCGGACCGCGGCGAGCAGGCCGCGGAAGCCCTGGGCGGCGGCAAAGGCGGTGCGCAGCACGACCGTGTTGACGACCATCCCGATCAGGCTCTCGCTCTCGCGCAGCCGGCGGTTGGCGAGGCCGCTGCCGACCGCCACGTCCTCCTGACCGGTGTAGCGGTAGAGCAAGGCATAGAAGGCCGCCAGCATGCTCATGAACAGGGTGAAGCCGGTGCGGCGGCCATAGGCGCGGACCGCCTCGTAGAGCTCGTGCGGCATGTCCACCCGCAGCGCGCCGCCGCGGAAGCTCGCCGCCTTGGGCCGCGGGTGATCGGCCGGCAGCTCGAGCTGGGGCACGTCCGCGAGCCGCGCCCGCCAGTAGGCCAGCTGCTCGTCGAGCGCCCCGGCCTCGAGCCAGCGCCGCTGCCAGACCGCGAAGTCCGCGTACTGGATCGACAGCTCGGGCAGCGGCGACGGCCGGCCGGCGGCGAAGGCGCCGTAGAGCTCCTTGACCTCCCCCAGGAGCACCGCGAGCGACCAGCCGTCGTGCACGAAGTGGTGCTCGACGTGGAGCAGCAGGTGATCCTGGGGCGCCAGCCGCAGCAGCAGCCAGCGCACCAGCGGCACCCGCGTGACATCGAAGCCGCGGCGGATCGCCGCCCGCACCCAGCTCTCGGCGATCCGCTCCGCCTCGCCGCCGGCGAACACCGAGAGGTCCACCACGGGCAGCGCCACGCGGCCCGCCGGCCACGCCGCATGGATCTGCTGCCGCGGCCGGCCGGCTGCCGCCGGGAAGCTGGTGCGCAGCACCTCGTGGCGGCGCACCACCTCGAGCAGCGCCCGCCGCAGCGCCCCCGGGGCGAGCGGGCCGCGCCAGCGGACGGTGAACTGGAAGTTGTAGGCGATCGACCCCGGCGCCAGCTGGTCGAGGAACCAGACCCGCTCCTGGGCATAGGGGAGCGGCAGCGGGGCATCGCGGTCGGCGCGCGATATCTGCAACAGGCGCGGCAAGCTTGCCGCGCCTGCACCCGCGCCGGCCGGCCCCCCGCCCGCGC
>DATKFK010000110.1:0-3542 GCA_035544375.1 Thermoanaerobaculia bacterium | reverse complement strand
CGGCTCGACTCCACGGAGTTCGGCGCCGCCAAGGGCGCCGTCAACTACTCCACGGGCAACATCTGCACCTCCCATACTCCCTACGCCTGCACGCAGGCCCCCTGCTGACCGGCCCGTAGATTCCGGCCGCCCGAAGCCCGGCGTGCCGCCTCCGTCCGCGCAGGCCCGCGGCGCAGGCGCCGCGCCGGCGCTCGGTCGAACTCTCAACCAGCTTCGCCATCGAGACCCGTGTGCCAGGCCCTCAGCAGCTCGCTTTCGCGCTTCGGCGTGAGGCGGGCGGCCGCGCCTTCGGCGGGCTCGACGGCGGCACCTCGCTCGGCCAGCACCGCGCGGACGCTGTGCGCCAGGGGGCGTAGGGTCAGGCCGGCCGCCATCGCCCGAGAGGTGTCCACGGCGTGGAAGCCGCGCAGCTCCGCCGGGACCCATAGCGGCAGATCGTCGAACGGGCGCACTCCCTGCGCGACGAGAAACTCCTCACTCACCCAGGTGAACCGCGCCTCGCTGGCGGCCACCAGCCGGCAGGTCTCGAGCAGGTCGCAGAACGTCAGCCGGCCGCGCGGCGAAGTGGCGTTGAAACGGCCGGCCTCGCCACGCGCCAGCGCGCCCATCAGCCATGACGCCAGGTCGCGGGCGTCGATGAGCTGCAGCGGGTGCTCCGGCCGGCCGGGCGCCAGCACCTCGCCGCCCGCGGCCACCCGCCGCACCCAGTAGGAGAAGCGCTGCATACGGTCGTGCGGACCGATCAACAGCCCCGGCCGCACGTGCAGCACCCGGCCCGGCATCGCCGCCTCCGCCTCCCGCTCGCACAGCGCCTTGGCGGCGCCGTAGCGGCGATCCTCGCGCGCCTCTCCGGCCGCGGCGCCGGGCGGCTCGAGCGGCGAGTCCTCGCCGGGGCCGGCAGCGAAATCGGCGTAGACCGAGACCGTGGAGATGAAGACGTAGCGCTCCACCGCACCGGCCAGCAGCCGCGCCGTGGCGCGGACCTGCTCCGGCCGGTAGCCGCAGCAGTCGACCACCGCATCCCAACGCCGGCCGGCCAGCCCCGAGAGGTCGCCGTCGCGGTCGCCGCGCAGCTTCTCGGCCCGCGGGAACAGCTCCGGCCCGGTGAACCCACGATTGAACAGGGTGACCTCGTGGCCGGCATCCAGCGCCGCCGCCGCGATGTGCCTGCCGACGAAGCGCGTGCCGCCGAGGATCAACAGCCGCAGGCCGGGCGCCGGCGCCATCGACGGTAGGGCGGCCGTCGTCGAGATCACCACGCGAGCTCCCCGTGCCGCCGCCCGCCGCCCGCCGGACCGGCGTCCACCAGCGCCACCTCGTGCTCGGCGGGCCGTGCCAGGCCGGCAAGACGCCCGCGCAGCGCCTGCGCCAAAAGCGCGACGGCAGGCGGCCTCACGATGGCGTAGTGGTCGCCGGGCAGCAGCTCGATCTCGGCGCCGTCGCCGGCCAGCGCCGCCCAGCCGGCGGCAGGGTCCGTCCCCGCCTGGCGGCGGCTGGCGAGGAGCAGGGTCAGCCGGCCGGGATAGGGCGCGGGCCGGTAGCGGTCCAGCGCCCGGCGTGTCGCGCGGAATAGCGCGAACAGACGCTGCACGTCGTCCATCCCGAGCTCGGGCGGCAGCCGCCCGGCCGCCTGGGCGGCGGCGACCAGCCGCGGCAGACGCAGCTCGGGGTCGAGGCGCCGCAATTCGGCGAGCGCGCTCGCCGCGGCGGCCTCGGCGGTCCCGGCTGCCCCACCGACCTCGGCGGTCCCGACTGCCCTACCGGTCTCGGCGATCCCGACTGCACCACCGGTCTCGGTGGCCCCGGCTGCCCCACAAGCCCCGGCTGCCCCGCCCGCCCCGCTGGCGGATATCGCCAGCAGATCGGCTGCGAACTGGACCAGGAGCCACGCCTCGTCCGACTCGTCCGCCTGCGGCGGGACCTGTCGGACCTGTCGACCCTGCCGGGCCTGCCGCGAGCGCCGCGGGTGCCGGGCTGCCGTGGAAAGCGCGACGGCCGCCGGCGGCCCCACCACCGCCGCCGGGAACGGCAGGGCACCCCGCGGCAAGGGCGAGGGATCGATCAGCGCCAGGAGATCGACCTCGCGACCAGCCGCCCGCAGCTGGCACGCCATCTCGTAGGCGATCGCGCCGCCCAGCGACCAGCCGCCCAGGGCGTAGGGACCGACTGGCGAAACCGCCGCGATGGCGGCGACGTAGTGCGCCGCCATCGCCTCGACGGTGGGGGTGGGTCCCAGGACCTCGAGGTCGGGCAGCTGCAGGCCATAGAACGGCTGGTCCGGCCCCAGGGCGCGCGCCAGCTCGGCATAGCAGAGGACGTTGCCGCCCGCCGGGTGAACGCAAAAGAAGGGCCTTGCCTGGAAGCCGTTCACCGGCGCGGTGAGCTCCACCACCGCCATGCGGGTCGGCGGCGCGGAGCCGGCCAGCAGCAGCGCCGCCAAGCGCTCGACCGTGGCGGCGCGGAACAGCGTCGCCAGCGGCAGCTCGCGGCCGCAACGCTCGCGGATGCGCGCCATCAGCCGGACCGCCAGCAACGAGTGGCCGCCGAGCGCAAAGAAGCTGTCGCGGACCCCGATCCGCTCGACACCCAGCACCTCCGACCACAGGCCCGCCAGCATTTCCTCCAGCGGGGTGCGGGGCGCGACGTGGCCTGCCTCGCCGGCCTGCGTGCCCCGCCGCGGCGGGGGCGCCGGCAGCGCCCGGCGGTCGAGCTTGCCGCTGGGCAGCATCGGCAGGCGCTCGAGGACCACGAAGTCGGCAGGCACCATGTAGTCCGGCAGCTTGCCGGCGAGCGCCCGGCGCAGCTCGTCGATCGCCGGCGCCTCTTCGCCGCGCGGTACGACGTATCCAACCAGCCGCTCTCCGGCTGGATCGTGGGCGTCGCCGGGCGTGGCGCGGCCGCCGGCGGCGGTGCCGGTGGCGACGCTCCCATCGCCGGCGGGCGGCGGAGCGGCGGCGAACGGGCGCCACACGCTTGCCGCCGCCTCGCGCACCCGCGGGTGCGCCAGCAGCGCGGCCTCGATCTCCCCGAGCTCGACGCGGTAGCCGCGCACCTTGACCTGCCGGTCGATGCGTCCGAGGAACTCGAGCGCGCCGTCGGCGCGGTAGCGCGCCAGGTCGCCGGTCCGATAGAGCCGCCCGCCTCCGGAGAAGGCGGTGACGCTGCTGCCGCCTTCCCGGGGCTCCACCGCCGCCGCCGTGCCGAAACCGGCGCCGAAGGGATCGGGGACGAACGCCGCGGCGGTCAGGTCCGGCCGCCCCAGGTAGCCGCGCGCCAGGCAGATGCCGGCGATGCACAGCTCGCCGGGAGCTCCGGGCGGCACCTCGCGCAGGCCGCGGTCGAGCACGTACAGGCGGGCGCCAGCGAGCGGCCGCCCGAGCGGCACCGCGGAGCCGGCGGGCTCGCCGGGGTGGCACCGCCAATCGGCCACTGAGATGGCGGCTTCGGTCGGGCCATAGCGCGCCACCATGTCCGGCGCCGGGTCGAGGGCACTCTCTCCGGCCGCGAACGCGGAGTAGAACAGGCCCGGCAGCTCGCCCGGC
>DATKFK010000109.1:0-4545 GCA_035544375.1 Thermoanaerobaculia bacterium | reverse complement strand
ATGGGGCGGATCTCCCGCTAACGCGAGCTCGTGGTGGGCCCGGAGGGCGTGGATGTCGGCGGTTGGACCGGTCCCGGCGCGGCGCCGCCCATGGCCGGCGGCGGGACCGGCCCTGGCGTTCCCGGCGAGCCCGGCGTGGCGCCCGGCTTGGCGGTGCCCGGTGCCGCGCCCCCTTCTTCGGGCTTCTTCGGCGGCGCGAAGGAGTAGTCGAAGGTGACGAAGAACTTGTAGACGCCGTTGCCCTGCGCGCTGGTGTCCTTGAGCACCGGCTCCTTGAACTCCGGCACCTTGTCGAGGTTGTCCATGAAGTTGGCGACGGCGTTGGGATTGAAGGCCCGGCCCTCGATCTCGATCGAGCTGGCGTTCATCTTCAGGCGATCGAGCCACAGCAGCTCCGGCAGGGCGCGCGAGATGTAGTCCATCACCCGCACCGGTCCCCGCTGGTTGCTCTTGAGCTCGTTGATGACCGCGATCTTGTCGGCGAGGTTCTTCTTCTTGCGCTTGAAGTCCTCGACCTCCTTGATCACCGCCTGCAGCGCATCGACTTCCTTCTGCTCCTGCACCACCTCGTCCTGCTTCTCCTTGAGCTTGGTGTTCTGATACCACCAGTAGCCGGCAGCCGCGAGCACGCCGACGAAGGCGCCGACCAGGAGCATCCACATCGCGACGTCCTGGCTCGCGGCGCCCGGCGTCCTGGCCTTCCGCACCGCGGCCGGACGCTTGCCCTCGGAGAGGAGATTGATCTTGATCATGGCAAAAGTCCCCGCACTCGCCTCACCAGGCCGGCCGGACGATCCTCGCCGCTTTGGCCCGGAACCCGGGCAGCATCAGTCGCCGACCTTCCGGATGGCGAGGCCGACGGCCACCGCCATCATCGGCGCGATCGAATCGAGCCAGGCACGGTCGAAGACCCCTTCCTTGGCGTGCACCCGCCGCAGCGGGTCCATCAGCTCGGTCGGCACCTCGAAGCGCTCGCGCAGGATCTGCTGCAAGTTCGGAGTCAGCGCGCAGCCGCCGGAGAGCACCAGCTCGTCGACCGGACCTTCGGAGGAGGTCGCCGAGAAGAAATCGAAGGTCTTGCGGATCTCCGACGCCATCTCGCCGGAAACGGTGTCGAGCACCGGGCGGGCGTCGGCCAGGGTGTAGCGGTCGACGTTCTCGCCCCGCTTCAGGCTCTCGGCCTGGGCGAAGGCGAGGTTGAACTCGCGCTGCAGCGCCTCGGTGAACTGCTGGCCGCCGAACGAGATGTCGCGCCAGAAGACCGTGGTGCCGCGCGCCAGGATGTTGATGTTGGTGACGCCGGCCCCCATGTTGATCAGCGCCACCACCTTGCGCTGGTCGAGGTCGTAGTTGACCTCGTAGGCGTTCTGCACCGCGAAGGCGTCGACGTCGACGAGCGCCGCGGTCTTGCCCGTCTGGCTGATGACCGAAACGTAGTCGTTGACCTTGTCGCGCTTGACGGCCACCAGCAGGACGTCCATGTTGTCGCGCCCGGGCTCGCCTTCGGAGAGGATCTCGTAATCGAGGCGCACGTCGTTGATGTCGAAGGGGATGTACTGCTCCGCCTCCCACTGGATGGATTCCGCGAGCTCCTCGGCGGGCATCGCCGGCAGCGGGATCTTCTTGATGATCACGGAGTGGCCGGACACCGAGGTGCCGAAGTTGGCGTTCTTGACCCGGGTCTGGTCGTTGAGCTTGTGGATGGCGTCGACGACCAGCGAGGAGTCCATGATCGAGCCGTCGACGATCGCCTCCGGGGAAAGCAGCTCCACTCCAACCCGCTGGAGGTGGAACTCGCCAGCCTTCCGCTCGGTCAGCTCCACGAGCTTCACGGCAGAGCTGCCGATGTCTAGGCCCACGATTCCCTTCTTCCCACGCGAGAACAAGGCCACGTGCTGGACTCCCCCTATAAAGCCCTGCGTTCAACGCAAGTTAGAGGCACTTAGTTAAAGCTTCGCTGGAAGCTACCAGGAAAAAGTACCGGTGTCAAGGCACTCATGCATCCATCGCTATATTGAACAGTGTACGAACACTACACTAGACGAACCCCCGCCGCAAGTCCCTATGCTATTGAGCGACTTCGACTTAACCCGGCAGCGCCCAAGCCGTCCCGGCGCCGGGCTCGCCGGGATGTAAACGTTTGCTCTACCAAGGGGTCGATAGGAAGCCGCGGCGGTAACCAGGCGTCAATCGACGGCCGCGGGCGCGCCGCCGGTGCTGTGGTAAGATGCGCTGCTTCGCGCCGCGGCGCCTGCCGCGGATTGGCGCGAAAGAGCAAGAGAGAGGGACAGCATGGCCAAGCAATGCGACTTTTGCGGCAAGAGCACGGTGTTCGGCAAGAACGTGAGTCACGCGCACAACGTGACCTCGCGCACCTGGGAGCCGAACCTGCAGAGCGTCCGCGCCCTGATCGACGGCCGGGTGCGGCGTGTTGCGGTCTGCACCCGGTGCCTGCGCAGCGGCCGGGTCGTCAAGGCGCCGGCGCGCAAGTGGCAACCGGAAGCGCCCGAAGCGGCGCCGGCATCTTCTTAGTTTCCATCGCCTGCGGAAACCCCACGTCGTGTAACTGGTGCCAGTAGCCGGGGGGAAGGGGACGCCCCCTCCCCTTCGCTTCGGCCATCGATCTCGTATCAGGAGCTCGCCTCGGCCTCGTTGCGCGCGCCCGAAACGTTCATCTGGCGGTCCACGCGCAGCACTCCCGGCACCGAACGCAGCTCGCGCAGCAGCTTCTCGAGCTGCTTTCGGTGCCGGAGCTCGCAGACGATGCTGATGGAAGCGCGGCCGGTCTCGTGGGTGTCCGCGCCGATCTGGGTGATGTTGCTGTCGGCCTTGGTGATGACCTCGGTCAGGCGGGCCAGCATGCCCGGCTGGTTCTCGGTCTCCAGCACCAATGACACCTGGTACAGGGTGTCGCGCTCGCGGTCCCACTGCACCTCGATCTCGCGCTCGGGGTTGTAGAGCAGGTTCTTGACGTTCGGGCAGTCCACCGAGTGGACCGAAACGCCGCGCCCGCGCGTGATGTAGCCGACGATCTCCTCGCCGGGCAGGGGGTTGCAGCACTTGGCCAGGTAGGCCAGCAGGTCGCCGTGCCCTTTGACGGTGATCGGCCCGGGACCGAAAGGCAGGATCTTGCTCACCGCCTGGCGGATCCGTCCCGTCTTCGCACCCGGCTCGACCAGCTGCTCGTCCCCGAGCACCCGCGCCAGCGCCTGGCGCGGCTCGACCTTGCCGAAGCCGATGCGGCTGTACAGGTCTTCCAGGTTCGCGATCCCTTCGTCGTGCAGGTAACCGGCGAGCGCCGGGCTGTCGATCACCTTCTTGTTCGCGATGCCGTACTTCCGCAGCTCCTTGTCGAGCAGCCGGCGCCCGATCTCGGTGGCGCGCTGTTTCTGCTGCGTGTTGAGCCAGTGCCGGATCTTCGACTTGGCGCGCGAGGTGGTGACGAAGTTGAGCCAGTCGCGGCTGGGGTTGCGGTTGGGATTGGTCAGGATCTCGACCATGTCGCCGTTGCCGAGCGCCGTGCGCAGCGGCACCAGCTTGCCGTTGATCCGCGAGCCGGCGCAGCGATGGCCGAGGTCGGTGTGCACGCGGTAGGCGAAGTCGAGCGGCGTGGCGCCGCGCGGGAACGACAGCACCTCGCCGCGCGGCGTGAACACGTAGACCTCGTCCGGATAGAGGTCCACCTTGAGCGCGGTGAGGAAGGTGCGGGGATCCTGGATCTCCTGCTGCCACTCGAGCAGCTGGCGCAGCCACAGGATGTTGCGATCGCTTTGGCGCGGCTCGGCCTTGCCCTCCTTGTAGCGCCAGTGCGCGGCGATGCCTTCTTCCGCGATCAGGTCCATCTCCCGGGTGCGCATCTGCACCTCGAAAGGCTGGCCTTCGTCGCCCACCATCGTGGTGTGCAACGACTGGTAGAAGTTGCGCTTCGGCATCGCGATGTAGTCCTTGAAGCGGCCCGGGATGGGGCGCCAGCTCTGGTGCACGACGCCGAGCGCGGCATAGGTGTCCTTGAGCGCCGGCGTGACGATGCGGAACGCCAGGTAGTCGTAGAGCTGCGAGATGTCGATGCCCTGGCGCCTCAGCTTCTCGTAGATCGAGTAGTAGCGCTTGACGCGGAAGCTGATCTCGGCGTCGATGCCGGCTTTCTCGAGGCTCTGCGCCAGGCTCTCGCGGATGCGCTGGATGGAGACCTCGGCGTGCTTCATCTTCTCGGCGATCTTCGAGTGGAGCTCGGCGAACTGGTGGGGATAGAGGTAGAAGAAGGCGAGGTCCTCGAGGTCGCCCTTGACCCGCGCCATCCCCAGCCGGTGGGCGATCGGCGCGTAGATCTCGAGCGTCTCGCGCGAGATGCGGCGGCGCGACTCGGCCGGCAGGTGCTCGAGCGTCTGCATGTTGTGCAGCCGGTCGGCCAGCTTGACCAGGATGACGCGGATGTCCTTGGCCGACGCCAGGATCATCTTGCGGAAGGTCTCGGCCTGCGCCTCGTCGCGGCGGACGTACTCGTGGCGGCTGATCTTGGTGACGCCGTCCACCAGCTCGGCGATC
>DATKFK010000108.1:0-7929 GCA_035544375.1 Thermoanaerobaculia bacterium | reverse complement strand
TCCCAGAGGAAAGTGTATGGCTGATCGCGTTGCAGGATCTCCTGGATGCGGTCGAGATCGGGCCTGGCCAGCGCGATGTCCGGCTGGCTCATGGCGTGGTCGATGAGGCGGTCGACCTCCGGGTTGGAGTAGTGGGTGGGGTTGGTGCTGCCGATCTCGCGGCTGTGGAAAGGGGTCGTGAGGTCGAGGCTGGTGTCCATCGAGTAGCCGGTCACCGTGGCGTCGAAGTTGCCGGTCTCGAGCAGCTGGTTCAAGGAGTTGAACTCCATCTGGCGCGGCTCGGCGCGCACGCCGATCCGCCGCAGCTGTTCCTGGATCATGACCATGGCGTCCACGCGCTGCTGGTTGCCGGCGTTGGTCGAGAGCTCGAATGCGAAGGGCTTGCCGCCGCGTTGCAGGATGCCGTCGGGCCCGGCGGCGAAGCCCTTGGCGGCGAGGATGCGGCGCGCCGCATCCGGATCGTGCGGCAGCGGCCGCAGCGCCTTGTCGTAGGCCCAGACCACCGACAGGATCGGCGACTCGGAAACCCTGGCGAACTTGCCCCAGATGGTCTCGACGATCGCCGGGCGGTCGAGCGCCATCCCCAGGGCGCGCCGCACCTCGGGGTCCGAGAATAGCGGCCGCGCGTTGTTCCAGGCCAGCGCTATCCAGCTGCGGTACGGGTACGCGAGCAGGCGCAGCCGCGGGTTGGCGGCGACCTGCCTGGCGTCGGCAGGCGGCATCGCCGGCGTGAAGTCGAGCTCCCCGCTGTCCAGCTGGGCCATGATGCTGGCCTGGTCCGGGATGATCCGCATCACCACCCGGTCGAGGTGCGGCCGGTCCGGATCGAAGTAGGCGCGGTTGCGCACCAGCACCACCTCCTGCTTGGGCTTCCAGGAGGCGATGGTGAACGGTCCGTCCACCACCAGGTGCTGCTTGAACCAGTCGCCGCTTTGACGCCACCGCGAGAACGGCACCTGCGCCCAGACGTGGCGCGGCAGGATGCCGCCCTCGTTGACGTCGAGCATCTGCTTCGCGTAGACCCGCTTGAAGCGGACGCGGACGGTGTGGGGATCGACCGCCTCGACGTCGGCGATCTGCGCCTTCATGTAGGAATAGGACCACGCGACCTCGGGGCTGGTCTGCGCCTGCCAGGTCCAGCGCACGTCGTCGGCGGTCACCGGCACACCGTCGCTCCAGCGCACGTTCTCGCGCAGGTGGAAGGTCAGCGTCTTGTGATCGGGCGACCAGTCATAGGAGCGCGCCAGGGCGGGGGAGAAGGTCGGCGGGTGCCGATCGAAGTTGGGATCCTCCCGCACCAGCCGCAGGAACAGCTGGATGATGACCTCCTGCTGCGCGCTGGTGGCCGGCGCAATCAGCTCGTTGACGCCGATGGGCTCGGCGGTCCAGCCGGTGACGACCGTGCCGCCCCGGCGGGGTTGGTCCGCGGCGCTCGCGACGTCCAGATGCCGGGCGCCCGCATCGCGGCCGCAGGCGCCGCCGGCCAGCGCGACGGCGAGCAGGAGCGGCGCGCGCAACCGGCGCCGCTTGGTTGACGAAAGAGGCCGCTTGGGGAACGCAGGGGATTGGGAGTCCCATCGGGGTCGGTGCGGGCCGTGGCGCATGATGGGATCCGGCCGCATGCTACCGCCGGCGGCCGCACGGGTCAAACGATGCGGAATGGTATCCTCGAAGGTTATGGCAAGGCCCGTCAAAGCTGACCTGTCGCGTCAGCTGCTCGCCGCCTCGCTGGTTTTCGTGGTGCTGTTCCTGTCGATCATCGCTCTGTTCAGCTGGCTCATCTTCCGTTCGCTCTCGCAGCGCGAGGTGGAGCGCGTCCTGCTCGAAACTCGCGCCGACGCCGAGAGCCTGGCCAGGCAGATCGCCCGCCAGGCGGACCGCCAGGGCAAGGACCTCTACACCGCGGTGACGGTCGAGCAGGAGACCCAGACCTACATCGATGCCATATTGCGCAAGCGCGACTCCGTGCGCACCGTCGAGATCCGCGACCGCAACGGCGTCCTGGTCTACCAGAGCGTCAGCAAGGCGAGCTTGCCGGCGGGACCGCCGCCCGCCCCTCGCTCGCCGGAGCTGCCGGCGCAGCGGTCCGTGGAGCTGCCGCCGGCGCAGCCGCGCATCGAGAAGAAAACCTTCGAGCGGTCTTCGGCCATCGGCATCCCCAACATCCAGGTGCCGATCGGCGACCTGGGGTCGCTGCAGATCGGCATCAGCGCCGGCGAGCTGTCGAAGCGCGTCGAGGTGCTGCGCAGCGAGCTGACCCGGCAGGCGTCGTTGGTGGCGGTGGCCTCGCTGGTCGTCCTGGCCGGCGCCTACACGTACGTCTGGATGCTGCTGCGGCGCGCTCGCCGTCTCGAGCTGCAGGCCGCCGAGGCCGAGCGCATGGCCTACGTCGGCACCCTCGCCTCGGGCCTGGCGCACGAGATCCGCAGCCCGCTCAACTCGCTGAACCTGAACATGCAGATGCTCGAAGAAGAGATCGCCGAGCAGGGGCCCGGCACCATGCCCACCGGCAGGCGCCTGCTCTCGATCACCCGCTCCGAGATCGACCGCCTCGAGCGCCTGGCGACGGACTTCCTGGCTTATGCCAAGCCCCGCGCCCTGGAGCTCGCGGAGATGCCGGCGGTGCGCCCGCTCGAGCGCCTGCGCGAGGTGCTGGCCGGGGAGATCGAGAAACGGGGAGCGCGGGTGATGGTGGAGGACCGCAGCAATGCCGCCCGGGTGCGGATCGATCCCGAGCAGATCGGCCAGCTATTGATGAACCTGGCGCAGAACGCGCTCGCCGCCGCCGAGGAGGCGGGGCGCCCGCCGGTGCTGACGCTCACCGCCTACCGCCGGGGCGGGGCGGTGGTCCTCGAGCTGCTGGACAACGGCATCGGCATCCCGGAGGGCCAGGAGTCGAAGATCTTCGACCTCTTCTATTCCACGCGCAAGGGCGGCACCGGGCTCGGCCTGGCCATCGTGCAGCGCATCGCCCGCGCGCACGGCGGCAAGGTCAGCGTCAAGAGCGCCCTGGGTGCCGGCACGGCGGTGAGCGTCGAGCTGCCGGCGGTTGCCATGCTCGAGCCGGCCCCGCGGCCGTCGCTCAAGCCTTCGCCGATCGCCTGAAGAAGAAAAAGCCCCGCTTCCTCGGCCGCCGCTGTTCAGGGCGGGGGTGGGGGAGCGGGGCGTTTGCCCTGCATTCCTGCTATGTCAAACGGCGGTCGCTAGACTTGGGCTAGGACTGCCGGCATGGTTCCTGGCGCCATGGTGGCGAGAGGCTCGGCGCTCAGGAGACGGCGATGCGGCGCGGCTTGGCCTGCTCGGCCTTGGGGACCACGATCGTCAGGACGCCGTTGTCGAACTTGGCCTCGACCTTGTCGGGGCTCACCTGGGTCGGCAGCGCGAAGGACCGCGAGAAGGCGCCGTAGGTGCGCTCGATGCGGTGGTAGCTCTCCTTCTTGACGTCCTTCTCGAGCTTGCGCTCGCCCGACAGGCGCAGGACGTTGTTCTCGAGGGTGATCTGGATGTCGTCCTTGGTCAGGCCGGGCAGCTCCGCATGGATGCGGTACGCCTCGTCGGTTTCCTGGATGTCCACGGGCGGCGTCCAGGTCCGGCTGGTGAGATCCTCGCCACCCTCGTTGAAGAAGGTGTCGAACAGGCGGTAGAGCGGCTCACGAGCGGCGGCCACTTGCTGCGAGGGGTTCCAGCGGGTCACGAAGTTGGTCATGATTCATTCCTCCTTTAAAGTCTGTGGTTTGGAGCGAGACTTTAGTGCGGCTCGCTCACTGTCGAAGTAATGATACGTCACCACTAAGATCTTGTCAAGCGGTCGAGGTAAGATCTTAGCGTATTGATATCAGTTTTCGTTGCTGACTGGGCTCCGGCCGGGCGCCGCCCACCGAGATAGACTGCCTGCGGTTTGGAACCTGGAGGTGCTGCGATGGCCAGCCCGGAGTACCTGGTCTGCCTCGAGTGCGAGACTCCCTGCTATGACTTCGAGTGGGAGGACGGCAAGATCTCGGAGGTGCTCTGCCAGGTCTGTGGCAACGAGGACCCGGAGCAGTTCATCCAGCCGGACGAGCTGGAAGAGTATTAGTCGCCGCCGGCCAGCGGCAGGTCGCGGCGGACCTGCTGGAGAGCGCCGGCCAGGGCACGCGGGCACTCGAGATGGACGGCGTGGCCGCAGTCGGGCAGCAGGTAGAAGCGGGAGCGGGGGAGCGCCGCCGCCATGGCGCGCGCTCTTTCCACGGTGAACAGGCCGTCGTGCTCCCCCCAGATCAGTGCCACCGGCATCGACAGGCGCGCCAGGTCCTCGTCCCTCCAGGTGTCGCGCTCCCCCAGGGAGTCCAGGAGGTTGCGCACGCCAGGCGAGGTATAGGCGCGCAGGAAGGCGCGGCGGGAGCGGCGCATCACCCACGGCGGGGTCCTGAACATGGCGCCGTAGAGGCGATCGACACCTGGCAGGTCTTCGACCTTCACCAGGCTGCCGATGCGGTCCCAGTCCTGTTCGCGGTAGCCGGCGGCGTCGATCAGCACCAGCCGCGCGACCAGCTCCGGCCGCGTCTGGGCCAGGCGCATGGCCATCCAGGCGCCCATGCTCAGGCCCGCGACGGTCACCGGACCGCCGCCCAGCTCCTCCTCGATCAGCCGCGCCGCCAGCTGCGCCCCCTCGTCGAGATGGACCGTTCCGCCCGGCGCCCGGGTGCCGCCGAGCGCCGACAGCTCGGGCACGACGAGCTGGCACCGGCGGCGCAGCGAATGCAGCGCGCGCCCCCAGGTGGCCGCGACCGAGCCGAGCCCGTGCAGCAAGATCCAGGGTTCGGCCGTAGCGGAGCGCCGCCGCCACCTCCTCCACGGCGGCGGCCCCAGCCGGTAGTAGACCAGCGACACGTCTCCTGCGTTCAATCGCCGCCGGCGGCCGCCGCTCGCCACCAGGTAGAGCACGGTCGCGATCATGTAGAGCCGCAGCAGCACGGACCGAGGATAACAGGAGGGCCCCGGGCGCCCCGCAGGCGTCCTCGGATATCCTCCTGGCAGGAGGAGACCGCATGGCAGAGACTCGAATCGAGAAGGACAGCCTGGGCGAGGTGGAGGTTCCGGCCGGCGCCTACTATGGGGCGCAGACCGAGCGGGCACGGCGCAACTTCCCGGTCTCGGGCCTGCGCTTTCCGAGCCGCTTCATCGCCGCGCTGGGGGCGATCAAGCGCGAGGCGGCGGCGGTCAACGGCGAGCTCGGCCTGGTGCCGGGAGTGGTGGCCGCCGCCATCGGCCGGGCGGCCGGAGAGGTCGCGGCAGGCGATCACGACGGCGACTTCCCGCTCGACGTCTTCCAGACCGGCTCGGCCACCTCGACCAACATGAACGCCAACGAGGTGATCGCCAACCGCGCCGCCGAGCTGCTGGGCGCGGGCCGCGGCAGCAAGCAGGTCCACCCCAACGACCACGTCAACGCCAGCCAGTCGAGCAACGACGTCATCCCGACCGCCCTGCACGTCGCGGCCTACGTCGCGGTGCGCGAGGACTTAGAGCCGGCGCTCGAGCAGCTCGCCGCCGCGCTCGAGCGCCAGGCCAAGGAGCTCGACGACGTGGTCAAGATCGGGCGCACCCACCTGCAGGACGCCGTGCCGGTGCGGCTGGGCCAGGAGTTCGGCGGCTACGCGCAGCAGGCCCGCCACGGCCTGGCGCGGCTGGCCGCGGTCCTGCCGCGGCTGGCCGAGGTGCCCCTGGGAGGGACCGCCGTCGGCACCGGCCTCAACGCCCCGCCGGAATTTGCGCCGCGGGTCATCGCGCGCCTGGCCGAGAGCACCGGCTGCCCGTTCGTGCCGGCGGCAAACCGCTTCGAGGCGATGGCCGCCAAGGACGCCGCGGTCGAGACCTCCGGCGCCCTCAAGACAATCGCCGTGTCGCTGACCAAGATCGCCAACGATGTCCGCTGGCTGGCCTCCGGTCCGCGCTGCGGCATCGGCGAGATCACCATCCCGAGCCTGCAGCCGGGCAGCTCGATCATGCCGGGCAAGGTCAACCCGGTGATCCCGGAAGCCGTGCTGATGGTGGCGGCGCAGGTGGTGGGCAACGACGCCACCATTGCCATCGCCGGCATGGGAGGCAACTTCGAGCTCAACGTCATGATGCCGGTGATCGTCTATGATCTCCTGCAGTCGATCGAGATCCTGGCGTCCGCGTCCCGCCTGCTGGCCGACCGCTGCGTCGCCGGCATCGCGGCCAACCGCGAGCGCTGCGCCGAGCTGGTGGAGCGCTCGCTGGCCATGGTCACTTCCCTGGTGCCCAGGATCGGTTATGACGCCGCCGCCGAGATCGCCAAGGAAGCGATGCGCACCGGCCGCACCGTGCGGGAGCTCTGCCGCGAAAAGCGCGTGCTGCCCGAGGCCGAGCTCGAGGAGGCGCTGAACCCCTGGTCCATGACCGAAGGCGGCATCCACGCCGGCGGGGGCCCCGCCGGGGGGTGATGACCGGCGGCGACTCCGGCCGCCGCGTCCTGCACTGCGACATGGACTGCTTCTATGCCGCGGTGCACATGCGCGACGATCCTTCCCTGGCCGGCAAGCCGGTGGTGATCGGCGGCCGGCCCGAGTCCCGCGGGGTGGTCGCCGCCGCCAGCTACGAGGCGCGGCGCTATGGCATCCATTCGGCGATGCCCTCGGCGCAGGCCCGCCGCCTGTGCGCCAGCGTCGTCTTCGTCCCCCCGGACTTCCGCCGTTACCACCAGGAAGCCGAGAAGATCTTTGCCATCTACGGCGAGTACACGCCGCTGGTCCAAGCGGTGTCGATCGACGAAGCCTACCTGGACGTCACCGGCCACCTCGAGCCCTTCGGCAGCGCCACCGAGCTGGCGCGCGAGATCCGCCGCCGGGTGGCCGAGGAGCGGCGCCTGACGGTGAGCGTCGGCGTCGGCCCCAACCGCCTGATCGCCAAGATCGCTTCCGATTTCCAGAAGCCCGACGGCCTCACCGTGGTGCCGCCACGGCGGGTGCAGCAGTTCCTGGACCCGCTGCCGGTACGGCGGCTGCACGGCGTCGGGCCGGCCACCGAACGGGCGCTGGCCGAGATGGGGGTCTCGACCGTGGGCGAGCTGCGCGGCCAGCCGCTCGACCTCCTGCTGGCGCGTTTTGGCAAGCACGGCCGCGGTCTCTTCGAGTTCGCCCGCGGCATTGACGAGCGCCCGGTCGAAACCCACAGCGAGCGCAAGAGCCTGGGAACCGAGAACACCTATGACCGGGACCTCGCGGGCCGCCAGGCGCTGGAGCCCGAGCTCGAGCGCCTGGCCGGGCAGGTGGCGGCGGCGCTTGCCAGCCGCGATCTCGCCTGCTGCACGGTGACCCTCAAGGTGCGCTACGGCGACTTCACCACCATCACCCGGTCGCGCACCCTGGCCGCCCCGGTGTGCGACGGCCGCGGGATCGCGGACTGCGCCCTGGAGCTCCTGCGCCGGACCGAGGCGCTGAGCCGCCCGGTGCGCCTGCTCGGCGTCACCGCGTCGAACCTGGTGCACGGGCAGGCGGCCCAGCTCGATCTCTTCTCCTGATCTCGGCACCGGCACCGGCAGGGCTCCGCGCCGCGTCTTCAGAGCTGGCACCGCGATTGCTTCGAAATCCTTGGGGTCCGGGGGCGCAGCAACGTTGGTGATGCTCTCCGGGTGGCGTCCCAGGGCCCCCATCTCCCCCATCCCCACCTCGACCATCAGGCCAGCCCGCCTCGCGCCGCCCCGCTCCCGCACCTTGCCGAAGGAGTCACCCATTCACCTCGAGCATCGCGAGCCCGACCTTCCCGACAGCCACGAGGAGGAGCACCTCCCGGAACCGGACATCCACAAGCTGGGCGAGTCGTTGCGGAGCCCCGGCGGCCGCTCGGTGGCGACGACGGGGCTGTTCGTCCTGGCCGCGTTCTACACGCTGTATTTCTGCCGTTCGCTGCTGCTGCCCCTGGTGCTGG
>DATKFK010000107.1:0-11361 GCA_035544375.1 Thermoanaerobaculia bacterium | reverse complement strand
CGGCCTGGAGGGCGTGCTCCGGAGGCCCCTCAAAGAAAGGCCCGAAGCTCCACCGACCGATAAACCGAGATGAGATGAGGAGAAGCTGCCCTAAAAGCCTGTGGAGCGGCTGCGGTAATCTTTCCCGGCCGCCGGTCTTGCCCATCCCGTCAACAGGCTCTCCGCAGCTTCCACACAACGGATCCCTCTTGCCGCTCGGCTCACAAATCTCTGCCGGACAATCAGTTGCGTGGCTTTTCCGGTTTTCCTCAAGGGCCTTCTACGGCTACGGCTATGGTATATTCTGGTCTCTGGTTTGAAGGAGAAGAGCGGGAGAGCGCATGGAAATCCGCCTCAAGAGAAGTGACTTCCTGGGCGAGCTGATCCCCATGCAGGGGATCGTCGAGCGCAAGACGACCATCCCTGTATTGTCGCATCTGCTGCTCAATGCTCGCGACCCCCGGGAGTCGAACGACGGCAAGCTCCACCTGGCGGCGACCGACCTCGACGTGTCCCTCACCTCGCGCTGCGAAGCCGAGATCCGGGAGGGAGGCGCCATCGCCGTCCAGGCCAAGAAGCTGATCGAGATCATCCGCTCGCTCTCCGCGCCGGAGGTGCTGCTGGTCCAGGAGGAGCCGCGGGTGCTCGCCATCCGCGCGGGCAGCTCCCGTTTCAAGATCCATGGCCTCGCCGCCGACGACTTCCCGACGTTGCCGACCGTGCCGGCGGCCGCGGGCTCCCGCATCGAGATCCCCTTCTCCGATTTCCGCCGCATGGTGGCCAAGATCCTCTTCGCGGTCTCCGCCGAGGAGTCGCGCTTCCAGCTCAACGGCGCCCTGTTCAAGGTCAAGGACGGCGCGCTCGAGATCGTGGCCACCGATGGCCACCGCCTGGCCCTGGTCGAGAAGCGCGAGGACAGCCTGCGCAAGGCAGAAGCCGCATCGGCCACACCCCCGGCCCTATCCGGTGACGACTCCGTTCTCGTCCCGCGCAAGGCCCTGCAGGAGCTGCAACGTCTCGAAGGCGAGGGCGCGCTCGAATTCCGCCGCGGCGAGCACCACCTCTCCTTCCGGCTGGGCCAGCGCGAGCTGATCTGCCGCATCCTCGAAGGCACCTTCCCCGACTACGAGCGGGTGATCGCCAAGGACAACGACAAGAAGGTGCTGTTCGACCGCAAGGCGCTCGCCGAGGCGGTCCAGCGCGCCGCCCTGATGACCAGCGACCGGGCGCGCGCCGTGCGCCTGCAGTTCTCCCCTCACCAGCTGGTGATCTCGGCGGTCAACGCCGACCTGGGCGAAGCCGTCGAAGAGGTGGCCTGCGAGTACGACGGGCCCGAGTTCCGCCTCGGCATCAATCCCGACTACCTGTCGCAGTTCCTGTCCGCCGTGGACACCGACCGCGTCCGGCTCGAGCTCAAGGACGAGAACACCCAGTGTGTCGGCTATCCCCAGGACCCGCGGACGACCGAGCCCGCCGATGCCGATGGGAATGCCGGGAATGCCGAGATCCCCGCCGAAGCTCCCTCCTCCTCCACCTCTCCCCTCACCCCCGACAACGCCACGTCCGGAGCATCCGGCTCGGTCAACGGCCGTTATCTCTGCGTCATCATGCCCATGCGGATCTGACCCAAGGCAGGCCGGCGGACGGGCCAGGAAGATCCAAGGCTCGCCCAACTCCCAGCGCCGCCCCTCCTCTTCGTGCTGGCGCACTTCACAGCGCGCAATTTCCGCAACCTCGAGCCCCTGGACCTCGAGCCTGCCGCCGGTTCGCACCTGCTCCTGGGCGGCAACGGCGCCGGCAAGACCAGTCTGCTCGAGGCGATGTACGTCCTGGCCACCACGCGGAGCTTCCGGGCCGCCCAGCTCGCCGACTGCGTCGCCCATGGCGCCGCCGAGATGGATCTGTGGGGAGAGGTGGCCACCGACCGCCGCGCCGCCCTGGCGGTTGGCGTCCACGGCGGCGTGCGCCAGCGCAGCGTCAACGGTAAGCCGACACCGCTGATGGACCACCTGGCGGTACTGCCGGTGGTCGCCTGGGCCGCCGTGGAGCTGGGGGTGCTGGTCGGGGCGCCGGGGGCCCGCCGCCGCTTCATGGACCGCGGCGTCGTCGCCTCCCGGCCGGCGGCGCTCGAGACGCTGGGACGCTACCGTGAGGCCCTGCGGCAGAAGCGCGAGCTGCTGTTGCGCGATGGCGCGGGCATCGAGATCTGGAACGAGCTGCTGGCCGCCACCGCCGCGGAGGTGATCCGCCTGCGCGCCGCCTATGTCGACGCCCTGCGGGTGGAGCTGGCCGCCGTGCTGGCCGAATTGGGCGAGGTCCGCGAGATCAGCGCCGGCCCTACCGCGGCGGCGGTCCAGCCTTCGCCGCCGCCCACCAGCCTGGCCGCGGACACGGTGCTCTTCGGCGGCGGCGCACTCGGCGCCGGCGGCGTGGCCGGAGCCGGGGCAGCCGGTGGAGCCGGGGCGACCGGGGGGATAGGGGGAACCGGAGGCAGCGGGGCGACCGGTCCCGGCGCCGGCTTGCGGCTACCCGAGATCGAGCTCCGCTACCACCCCTCGCCGCCGCAGGGTCTCGAAGGACCGGCAGCCATCACAGCCGTGCTCGACAAGGCGGTCGAGCGCGAGCGCCGGCGCCAGCAGCCGCTGCTCGGCCCGCATCGCGATGAGCTAGAGGTCCTATGGGGCGGCCACGAGCTGCGGCGAGTGGCCTCGGCCGGAGAGCGCAAGGCATTGTCACTGCTGCTGCTGGCCGCCCATGGCCGCGTGGTCGAGGCCGCCGGCCGGCAGCCCGTCTACCTCCTGGACGACGCCGACGCCGAGCTGGCTCCATCCTCGGTGGCAGCCGTCTGGTCGGTGTTCGCGCGGCGCGTGGCAGCCACCGGCGGACAGCTCTTCGCCAGCTCGAACCGCCCCCAGGTCTGGTTGACCCTGGACGTGGACACTCTCTGGGAAGTGGAAAAAGGCCGCCTTTCCCGGCTGTGATCGGGCCGCCCCGTCCCGGTACCGGAGCTGAGGGTCCGGCGAGTACCGTGCGGCGAGAGGTAAACTCCTGTGCCTCAAAGATTAAGCCTCGGAAAAAGGGACCCTTTTCGTGCTATAATTCAGTCATCTAAGGGCCCCGGCCAAGGACTCCCCCGTGGGGTATCCGGACTCAGCGGGCCTGAAATCAGCCAAGCCAAGAGTCTTGTAGGCGGGGGAACGGTTTGCGAGACCCAGAAGACCGGCAGGGCGAGAAGACGGAGCACGAGGAGCAAGCGGTGACGACCAGCGATATCCAGCCGGGGGCGGCGGACCACGCGTCTACGGGCGCCGACGCAACCTACACGGCAGACAACATCAGGGTCTTGAAGGGCCTCGAAGCGGTGCGCACGCGGCCAGGCATGTACATCGGCGACACGGACGACGCTTCGGGCCTGCATCACATGGTTTTCGAGGTGGTCGACAACTCGGTGGACGAGGCGCTGGCGGGCTACTGCTCGGCCATCGACGTGGTGGTCCACACCGACAACTCCGTGACCGTCGAAGACGACGGCCGCGGCATCCCGGTCGACCTGCACCGGGAAGAGGGACGCTCGGCGGCCGAAGTCATCATGACCGAGCTGCATTCGGGCGGCAAGTTCGACAAGAACTCCTACAAGGTGTCGGGCGGCCTGCACGGCGTCGGCGTCTCGGTGGTCAACGCGTTGTCGGAGACGCTGGAGCTCGAGATCCGGCGCGACGGCAAGGTCTGGTGGCAGGTCTACCACCGCGGCGAGCCCGAAGCGCCCATCACCGCCATCGGCACCAGCGACCGCACCGGCACCAAGGTGCGCTTCTGGCCAGACCCGGAAATCTTCGCGGTGCTCGATTTCTCCTACGACACGCTGGCGCAGCGCCTGCGCGAGCAGTCGTTCCTGAACCGCGGCATTCTCGTACGGTTGCGCGACGAGCGCAGCGACCGGTTCACCGAGTTCTGCTACGCGGGAGGCATCGCCTCCTTCGTCGAGCACCTCAACCGCAACAAGACGCCGCTCCACCCCGTCCCCATCTATCTTACCGACAGCCGCGACGACGGCAGCGGACCGGAGACGGTCGAAGTCGCCTTGCAGTGGAACGAGGGTTACCAGGAGCTGATCTACAGCTTCGCCAACACCATCAACAACCGCGACGGCGGCACCCACCTGGTGGGCTTCAAGTCGGCGCTGACGCGCACCATCAACGCCTATGCCGCGGCGTCCGGCCTGTCGAAGAACCTCAAGGAGAACCTGGCCGGCGAGGACGTGCGGGAAGGGCTCACCGCGGTCGTTTCGGTCAAGATCAGGGACCCCAAGTTCTCGTCCCAGACCAAGGACAAGCTGGTCTCCTCGGAGATCAAGGGCTGGGTCGAGCAGGTGGTTGCGGAGCGCCTCGGCAGCTACCTCGAAGAGAACCCGCGCGAGGCCCGGCGCATCGTCGAGAAGTGCGTCGAGGCGGCGCACGCCCGCGAGGCGGCGCGCAAGGCGCGCGACCTGACGCGCCGCAAGGGAGCGCTCGACGCCTCCAACCTGCCGGGCAAGCTTGCCGACTGCAGCGAGCGCGATCCCAAGCTCGCCGAGATCTTCCTCGTCGAGGGCGACTCGGCAGGCGGCTCGGCCAAGCAAGGGCGCGACCGCCGCTTCCAGGCCATCCTGCCGCTCAAGGGCAAGATCCTGAACGTCGAGAAGGCGCGCTTCGACAAGATGCTCTCTTCCGACGAGATCAAGACGCTCATCATCGCGCTCGGCACCGGCATCGGCCCTGACGACTTCGCGGTCGAGAAGCTCCGCTACCACAAACTGATCATCATGTGCGACGCCGACGTGGACGGCAGCCACATCCGCACCCTGATCCTGACCTTCTTCTATCGCCAGATGCAGGAGGTCATCCGCCGCGGCCATCTCTACATCGCCCAGCCGCCGCTGTTCAAGGTCAGCCACGGCAAGAGCGAGACCTACCTCAAGGACGACCGCGAGTACCAGGCCTACCTGGTGAGCCGCATCCAGGACGCGTGGGAGATCGAGCTCGAGGCGCCGCCGATCCTTGCCGCCGGTCCCGCCGGTCCCGCCGGTCCCGGCGCCCCTGGCGCCCCTGCCGGCCCCGCCGACGGTAACGGCCACGGCGTTCGCAGCCGCTTGAGCGGCGCCCGGCTGGCGCATTTCCTGGAGAAGGTGGCGAGCTTCCGGAGCACCACGGAGCGGCTGGCGTCGCGCGGTTACCCGACCGACGCGCTGAAGATCGCCTTGCTGGGCGGCATCCGCGACAAGGCCGCGCTGAGCGACCCCGAGAAGGTGCGGGCGGTGGCCCAGGGGCTCGAGACGGCCGGCTTCCATGGCGTCGAGGTCAGCCTGGACGAGGAGCACGGAACGAGCCGCATCCGGTTCTTCTTCCGCCGCGACGGCGTCGAGCGCGAGGTGCGTGTCGACTGGGGCCTGGTCACCAGCGCCGAGTACCGGGCGCTGGCCCAAAACGCCCAGGGTCTCGAGGCGCTGGCCGCCGTCCGCTTCATGCTCAACCGCACCGCCGGCGCCGGCACCGGCACCAAGACGGCGGCGGCGGCGTCGCGGCCCGAAGAGGCCGCGGCGGCGGCGGGCCTGGCTCCGGCCGGTCCGGCCGGTCCGGCCGCTCCGCCCGCCCAGGCTACCGTGCCCGCTCCGCCGACGGCGCCCGTGCCCTCCGCCCTCCTCACCAAGGACAACCTCGACGCCGCGCTCGAGACGCTGTACGAGAGCGCCAAGAAGGGACTCTCAATCCAGCGCTACAAGGGCCTCGGCGAGATGAACCCGGACCAGCTCTGGGAGACCACGATGGATCCGACTCGCCGGCGGCTGCTGCAAGTCCGCATCGAGGACGACTACGAGGCCGACCAGATCTTCACCGTGCTGATGGGCGACGCGGTCGATCCGCGGCGCGAGTTCATCCAGACCAACGCGCTCGACGTGCGCAACCTGGACGTCTAGTACTACTGACACAGTAGTACCAGGACCCAAGAGAGAAACACCCTCCTGATATGAGCGAAGACGACAAGACCCCTCCCTTCGTGCCGCCGGCGGAGCAACCGATCCCGGTCGACATCGAAGACGAGATGAAGCGCAGCTATCTCGATTACGCGATGAGCGTGATCATCGGCCGCGCCCTGCCGGACGTGCGCGACGGCCTCAAGCCGGTGCACCGGCGGGTGCTCTACGGCATGTGGGAGAGCGGCAACCGTGCCGACCGCGCTTACAAGAAATCCGCCCGCATCGTCGGCGACGTGATGGGCAAGTATCACCCGCACGGCGACACGGCGATCTACGACACCGTGGTGCGCATGGCGCAGGACTTCGCCATGCGCTACCCGCTGGTGGACGGCCAGGGCAACTTCGGCTCGATCGACGGCGACAACCCGGCAGCGATGCGCTACACCGAGGTGCGGCTGACGCGGCTGGCCGAGGAGATGCTGCGCGAGGACATCGACAAGGAGACCGTCGAGTGGGTGCCCAACTACGACGGCTCCGAGAGCGAGCCGGCGGTGTTGCCGGCGCGCGTCCCCAACCTGCTGGTCAACGGCGCCTCCGGCATCGCGGTCGGCATGGCCACCAACATCCCGCCGCACAACCTCGCCGAGGTGGTGGACGCGCTCGACCTGATGATCGACAACCCTGAGGTGACGCTGCGCGAGCTGATGGCGGCGATTCCCGGACCGGACTTCCCGACCGCCGGCTTCATTCACGGGCTGCACGGCATCCACTCGGCCTACTCGACCGGCCGCGGCCTCATCCAGGTGCGGGCGCGGGCGGTGATCGAGACCCAGGCGCGCGGCGAGCGGCAGGCGATCGTGGTCAGCGAGATCCCGTACCAGGTCAACAAGAAGCGGCTGCTCGAGAGCATCGCCGAGCTGGTCCGCGAGAAGAAGCTTGACGGCATCTCCGACCTGCGTGACGAGTCCGACCGCGACGGCATCCGCATCGTGCTCGAGGTCAAGCGCGGCGAGGTGCCGGAGGTGATCCTCAACTCGCTCTACAAGATGACCCAGATGCAGACCACCTTCGGCATCAACCTGCTGGCGATCGTCGACAACCAGCCGAAGGTGATGACGCTGCATGACCTGCTGCGCCACTTCCTCAACCATCGCAAGACGGTGATCATCCGCCGCACCCGCTACGACCTGCGCAAGGCCGAGGAGCGGGCCCACATCCTCGAGGGCATCCTCAAGGCGCTGGATCACCTCGACGAGGTGATCGCCACCATCCGCGCCAGCCGCACGCCGGGCGAGGCGCGCGATCGCCTGGAAGCGCAGTTCTCGCTGTCCGAGGTCCAGGCCCAGGCCATCCTCGACATGCGCCTGCAGCGCCTGACCGGGCTCGAGCGCGAGAAGGTGGTCGATGAGTACCGCGAGCTGATGGCGCTGATCGAGAGGCTGCGCGCCATCCTCGGCTCGGACAGCCTGGTGCTTCAGGAGATCAAGCGCGAGCTCGCCGAGCTGAAGGCGGCGTTCGGCGACCCGCGGCGCACCGAGATCATCCCCGAGACCCACGACATCTCGATCGAGGACATGATCGCCGACGAGGACATGGTGATCACCGTCACCCGCTCGGGCTACGTCAAGCGCTCGCCGCTCTCCCTCTACCGCGCTCAGAACCGTGGCGGCAAGGGGCGCACCGGCATGGTGACCAAGGAGGACGACTTCGTCGAGCACCTCTATGTCGCCTCGGCGCATAGCTACGTGCTGGTCTTCACCGAGAGCGGGCGCATGCACTGGCTGAAGGTGCACGAGATCCCCGAAACCGGCGCGGCGGCGAAGGGCAAGGCGATCGTCAACCTGCTCAACCTCGAGGCCAACGAGCGGCTGGCCACGACCGTCGCGGTGCGCGAGTTCCGCGACGACCGCTACCTGCTCTTCGTCACCGCCAACGGCACGGTCAAGAAGACCGAGCTGTCGGCCTATGCCAACCCGCGGCTGGGCGGCATCATCGGCATCAACCTCGATCCCGGCGACCGTTTGCTGGCGGTGCGCGAGACCGATGGGAGCCAGGACGTGCTGCTCGCCACCGCCCGCGGCTTCGCCATCCGCTTCCCGGAGAGCGAGGTGCGGCCCATGGGGCGCGCCACCCATGGCGTCCGGGGCATCCGGCTGCGGCCGCGCGACCGGGTGGTCGGCGCGGCGATCCTCGAGGCCGCCGGCGAGGTGCTGTCGGTGGCCGCGCGCGGCTTCGGCAAGCGCACGCCGATCGCGGACTACCGCAAGCAGAGCCGCGGCGGGCTGGGCATCATCAACCTCAAGGTCAGCGAGAAGACCGGCGAGGTGATCGCGGCCAAGCACGTCACCGAGGGCGAGGGGCTGATCCTCATCACGCAGGCGGGAATGATCATCCGGCTCAACGTCGCCGACGTCCGCCTGGTCGGCCGCTCCACCCAGGGCGTGAAGCTCATGGACCTGGATCCCGAGGACCGCCTGGTGGCAGTGGCAAAGCTGGCCGAGACGGCCCCAACCGACGCCGGGCCAGAAGGTCCGGACGACCTCCCGCCAGGGCTCGGACCGGACGTGATGGACGAGGCCGATGGCGAAATCGAAGCCGGCGCGCCCGAAGAGACAATGAGCAGCGATGAAGGGGAGGAAGGCACCGAAGGCCGCGTGCAGAGGGAAGACGACGAGACCATAAACTAACCTCCGTGGGCCCCCCCGGTCCGCTGGAGGGACGCTGGTTCCCATGGACGGCGACCTAACGGCTCGCTGGGGGTTGTGCCGAGAGCATCCGTTTGTGCCTCGCCTCTTAGAGTCGCCGTCCACGGGAACCAGCGCCCCGCGGACCTCCCCCATCTCCGGCCGCCGTCTCTTCGGCGACCGCACTCGGATCCCGGTGGCCGCAAAGCAACGGCGGCCGGAGTGGGGGAGGCCCGAGATGGCTGGGGTGCCCGGGGTGGCGACTCAAAGAGGCGAGGCAGAACCGATCGATCTCGGCACAACCCCGAGCGAGCCGGTTGGTCGCCACCCGGGCGCCCCAGCCATCCTCTCCGGGCCGGGGGGTGCCCATGAAGGCGTCTGGTAGACTGCTGAGGCAGCATCGTTTTAGAGAGCCCAGGAGACCTGAACAATGCCGAACGACTCGCGGGACGTGCTGGACCGAGTGGAGGCGGAGAAGCAGACCTACCTCGAAGAGCTCCAGGACTACCTGCGCATCCCCTCGATCTCGACCGATCCCGACTACGCGAGCGACGTCCGGCGAGCGAGCGAGTTCCTGCTGCAGCAGCTGCGGACCGCGGGCCTCACCGCCGAGCGCATCGAGACCGCCGGCCATCCGCTGATCTATGCCGAGTGGCTGGGCGCTCCCGGCAAGGCCACCGTGCTGTTCTATGGCCACTACGACGTCCAGCCCGTCGACCCGGTGGAGCTGTGGCGGCATCCGCCGTTCGAGCCCACGATCGAGGGCGACAAGCTGGTGGCACGCGGCGCGACCGACGACAAGGGCCAGTCTTTCGCCCACGTCAAGGGCGTTGCGGCGACGCTCGCCGCGCGCGGCAAGCTGCCGGTCAACGTCAAGTTCATCATCGAGGGCGAAGAGGAGGCCGGCGGCCACGCCATCGACGAGTACGTGCGCCAGGACGGCGGCAAGCGCCTGGCCTGCGACTGCGTGATGATCTCCGACAGCTCGCTCTTCGCCCCGGGACAGCCAGCCCTGGTGTATGGCCTCAAAGGCCTGGCCTACATGGAGATCAAGGTCACCGGCCCAAACCGCGACCTGCACTCCGGCACCTTCGGCGGCGCGGTCGCCAATCCGCTCAACGCGCTGTGCGAGATCGTCGCCCGCCTGCGCGACTCGCGCACCGGCAAGGTGTCGATCCCGGGCTTCTACGACGACGTCAGGCCGCTCGCCGACTGGGAGCGGCAGGAGTTTGCGCGGCTGCCCTTCGACGCCGCGGCCTATCGCGCCGAGCTGGGCGTGTCCGAGCTGGCCGGCGAGGAGGGCTACACCACCCGCGAACGCGCCTGGGCCCGGCCCACGCTCGACGTCAACGGCATCTTCGGCGGCTACCAGGGGCGCGGCGCCAAGACCGTGCTGCCGTCGTGGGGAGGGGCCAAGGTGTCGATGCGGCTGGTGCCCGATCAGCGGCCCGAGACCGTGGCGCGGCTGTTCACCGAATACGTCCACCAGGTGGCGCCGCCGGGTGTGGTGGTCGAGGTCAGCAACCTGCACGGCGCCGAGCCGGTGCTGGTCGAGGCCGAGGGCCCGCTCGTCGAGGCCGCGATGGCGGCGATGGCCGATGCCTGGGGAGCGCGGCCGGTGCGCATCCGCGAGGGCGGCTCGATCCCGATCGTCTCGGCGTTCTCGCAGGTGCTCGGCAAGCCCGTCCTGCTGCTGGGATTCGGCCTGACCGACGACGCCCTGCACTCGCCCAACGAGAAGTTCAACATCAGCCACTTCTACAACGGCATCCATTCGGTCGTGAGGCTGCTCGACCGCATGGGCGACGTGAGCCCATGAGAAGCAAGGGCAATTTCGAGCGCGAGATCAAGTTCCACTCGGACGACCTGGCGAAGCTGCGCGAGCGCATGGGCGAGCTCGAGGCGGAGCGGGTGGGCCCGGCGGCATTCGAGGACAACTGGATCCTGGACCGCGGCGACGAGCTGCTGGCCGCGGGCAAGATCCTGCGTCTGCGCACCGACGGCACCCGCTCGCACCTGACCTTCAAGGGGCCGATGCACATGGAGGGCAAGCTCAAGGTGCGCCCGGAGCTCGAGATCGGCGTCGAGAGCGCCGAGGAGGCGCGCGCACTGTTCGAGCAGCTCGGCTACACGGTGGTGCGGCGGTATCAGAAGGTCCGCGAGGAGTGGCAGCTGGGCGGCGTCACCATCGCCCTGGACCACACGCCGATCGGCGACTTCGCCGAGTTCGAGGGCGACGGCGCCGAGACCGTCGCCCGGCGGTGCGGCTTCGACCCGGGCAAGGGAGAGGCACGCTCGTACCTGCGCCTCTACGAGGACTACCTCAAGGAGCACCCCGAGGCTCCTCCCGAGATGGTCTTCCGCCAATGAAAGACGCCTGACCTTGCGGGTCAGGGCGCTGGTCCTTGCCGCCGGGCTCGGCACGCGGCTGCGGCCGCTCACCGCCGACACGCCGAAGCCGCTGCTGCCCATCCGCGGCGAGCCGATCCTAGGGCACACCCTCAGGCGTCTCGCCGCCGCCGGCTGCGAGGCCGCGGCAGTCAACCTGCACCACCGCGGCGACCAGATCCGGCGGGCCCTGGGCACCGTCCTCGCGGGCATGCCGCTGACCTGGTCGGAAGAGCCCCTGCTGCTCGGCACCCTGGGAGCGTTGCAGCCGCTGGCCGGCTTCTTCGCCGGCGCGGACCTGGGACTGATCGTCAACGGCGACAGCCTTTGCCGCTGGCCGCTGGCCGCGCTCCTGCG
>DATKFK010000106.1:0-12221 GCA_035544375.1 Thermoanaerobaculia bacterium | reverse complement strand
CGCCACGATGCGCGCAGCTACGTGCTGTTCGGCGATCCCGCAGTGCGCCTGCCGATCGCTCGGGTAGCCTTCTCCACGCCGACAGTTGCCGAGCCGCTGCGCCAGCGGCGCATGCGCGGCGGCAGCCGCCCGCGGCCGGCTAGCGAAGAACCCACCTCTCCAGCAGGCGCCACGGCGCGCTACACCAATGTTTCGGCGCCGCGGCGCCTGCCGCTGCGGCGGCGCGGCGAGGTTGCGGTCCGCCTGACCACCGCCCCGGTCGGCCGCCGCGCGAGCGCAGTGCGCTTGCCGGCGCCCGGGCAGCCGGCGGTCATCGAGGTCCATCTGCACTGCGACCGGCGCGACTTCGCGATCCTCGACCGGCCGGTGCGGGAGCTGGCGGTCAGCCCCGGCCGCGACACCGCCCGCGTGATGTTCACGATCGAGGGACGGCGCCCCGGAAACCACCCCCTGATCGTCGACTTCCGCCAGCGTGGCGAGCTCGCCGGCACCATGCGCCTCTCCGTCGAGGTGGTCGGCGCCGAGGCGGCAGAAGAGCGGCAGCAGGAGGCCCCGCACCAGCTGTGCCCCGAAGCGGTCGAGCTGCCGCCGCCCGATCTCGAGCTGCGCGTCACCACCGAGGCCGAACAGGGGCGCACCGTGGTGCGCTACACCCTGCACTCGCCGAACGGCGCCGCGCCCTTCCACTATCAGCCGGCGGGCGGCGTCACGCTGCAGGGCTCACCCCAGGAGTACCAGATCCGCCTGCTGCGCCAGCTCGAGGCGCCGGCCAGCCAGCGCGAGATCGCGGCGCTCGGCAACCGTCTCTACGAGGAGCTCTTCGCCGGTCCGATGAGGACCGCCTACCGCCGGTTCCGCGAGCGGGTCGCGACGCTCCAGATCACCTCGGACGAACCGTGGATCCCCTGGGAGCTGATCAAACCGTTCGACTACGAGGTCGAGCCGCGGATCGACGACGACTTCCTCTGCGCCCGTTTTCAGCTTACCCGCTGGATTGCCGGGTGGGGCGGCCCGGCCGGCGAGATCCGCTTGGCGGCCGCGGCCTGTGTCGAGGCGGCGGCTCCTCCCGGGTACGACCGCTTGCGCTACCCGGCCGACGAACGGCGCTTCCTGCGCGGTGAGCTCCTGGCCAGCAACCCCGGCGTCCGCGACCTGAGCCCCGATCCGGCGACCCGGCGCGCCGTCGAGGCGCTGCTCGACCGGGGCGGCATCGGCCTGTGGCACTTCTCCGGGCACGGCGATGCCGACCCCGCAAGCCCGAACGACGCCGTGATCCTGCTGAGCGACGGGCTATCCCTGACCCCTGACCACGTCTACGGCAAGCGCCAGCTTCACATCGCGGAGGACCGCCCGCTGGTCTTCCTCAACGCCTGCCGGGCGGGCCAGCGCGGCTGGTCGCTGAGCCGGCTTGGCGGCTGGGCCGGCGCCTGGGTGGACCGCGCGCGATGCGGCGCCTTCGTCGGGCCGCAATGGTCGGTCGAGGACCGCGCCGCCTGCCGGTTCTCCTGCGCCTTCTACGAGGCGCTGCGCTGGGGCAGAACCATAGGGCAGGCGATCCAGCACGCCCAGCAGACGGCGCGGGCCGACGACCCGGAGGCCGGAGACTGGCTGGCCTACACGGTCTACGCCCACCCCAACGCGCACCTCGTCCTGCCTCCCGACCCGGAGAGCGCCGATCCGATGCCGCCGCAAGCGCCCCCGATCGAGCACCAGCCGGCGACCGGATAGCCTCGCGGCAGATCTCTCACCCCCAGCCCCTTCGTCGTCGCCCTGGCGAGTCCAACTGAACCATCTGTGCTGCGGACGAGCGAGCGGAGAGATGGATACTGTCTCGCGCCTCATAGCCTGCCATGGGCGCCAGAGCCGGATCACGCTAGCCTCACGTCCACGTCGTCCAGGGTCGGGATGGCATCCTCGACCGGTTTGACCCGTTGATAGTAGAGAAGCTGCAGCCTGCTCTGCGCCTTCTTCGGCTCGAGCTGGTCGTCGACACTTTCGATCTCCCCCTCCACCCGATCGATCTCGTCTCGCAGCCGGTTGAGGCGCACCTGGAGACGCTCCCGCTTGCCCTCCCTGTCGAGCTCCGCCTCGCGCGCCCGCAGCAGCGTGCGCGTCTGGTCGAGCTGCATGCGCCAGAACAGCTTCTGGAGGAAGGTCGGCGGCGCATCGCGCTCAGGGCTCTTTTCGCTTCCCGGTCGTTGCAGGCGGTGCAGCAGCCCCTCGAGATTGGCATTGATCTGCGCCCACGCTTTGCGATCCTTCTTCGCGTGCGCGGCGCGGCCCTCTTTCTCCTGGCGGTCCACGATCTGCGCGTGCCCCTGCACCTGCGGATCCGTACCCTGCGACCCGAGCACCTCGCGGATGCGCAGCACGAGGCGCTCGAACTGATCGAGCCGCGGCTCCAGGTCGTCCTTCGGCGGCGTCACGATCCGCCGCAGGTCACGCAGGGCGAGCCAGATCTCCTGCCGGTCGGGATTCGGGGCCGCGAGCATCCTCTCGATCCTGCCGCTCAGCTTGTCCCCCTTGGCCTGCAGGGCGAGCCGGGCCTCGGCGCTGCGCTCGAGCTCAATCCGCTCGGCGCGCTCGAGCTCCGTGCCGCGGAACTCCTGCTGCAGGACGGAGAGCTCCGGCACCTGGAGCGGCGGAATCTTGATATCCACCGGCGCTTCGGCCGCCAGCTGGCCGGTGCGGGTGAACACCGCGGCGCGGCCGGTGATCCGGTTGTTGCGGCTCACGTCCAGCGCCAGCTTGACCCTGGCGCCGACCGGCGCCTCGGGCGGCACCTTTTCGATCACCACGGTGCCCAGCGCCTCCGTCTCCTGGAACAGGCGGATGGCAATGGAGCTCTCGTCGTTGACCCGCGTCAGCTCGACCTCGCAGTGGGCCGGCAGCGTCGCACCTTCCGCCGCGAGGGGCTTCATGCCGCCGAGGACCTCGATATAGAGCGGCTTGGGGAGCACGGTCAGGACGCTGGTCGTGCCAGGCACATCGCCTGACACCTGCTCGATCTCGAACCGGTGCTCGACGATCGGCCGCCCCGCGGCGTCCACGACCGCGAGGTGGAAGCGGGTGACCGATTCGGGCGGCAGCTCGACCTCCTGGAAGAGGAAGGCCCCCTCCCGGCCCGGGCTTGCCGTGAGCCTCCTTCCGGCATGGCTGAGGAGGACCGTGAGCCCCGCCGGCCGCGGGATGCCGCCATCGGCCGGCAGGAGCCGACCGGCAACGTTCACGCTCTCGAGGACCGATTGCCGCGGCACGTCCAGCTCGATGCGGCACGACGCACCGCCCACCGGCTCGGGCAGGGTGGACGCATGCAGCGCCGCTCCCACCGCCACGCAGAGGTCCGGCTCGAACAGCTGCGGCTCGCGCTGCCAGAGGTTGCGGATGGTGTCCGCGATCCACGGCCCGGCGCTCGAGCCGCCGACCAGCAGGATCTCGTCGACCTGCCCGATGGTCCATCCGGCCTCGGCGAGCACCGCCTCGCAGCCCTTGCTCTCACCCGCGCCCCCGGAGCCGGTGATCGTCTCGGTGACGAAGTCCTGGATGAGCGCGACGAACTGGTCGCGCGACAGGCTCTCGGTGACGTTCACGGGGCGGCCGAGGTCATCTCTGAAGAGATCCTGCTCCTTGATGTGGACGGGCATCCGGCCGGTGCGGGCCCTGGCGAGCTGGATCTTGATCTCCTCGGCAAGACGCAGCAGCCGAGCCCACCTGCCGCGCCCCGCAGGGTCCTGCTCGTCGACCGAAACCCGCACCCCGCGCTCCTGCAGCCGGCGCAGCAGCCAGTGGGCGAGCTCGCGGTCGAAGTTGTAGCCCCCGAGCAGGCGGTTGCCCCCAACCGCCTTGACCGTGATGACCCCCTGCCGCCGCTCCATGACCGTGACGTCGAATGTGCCACCGCCCAGATCGTAGGTGAGCAGCCGCAGCGGGTCCCGCGAATCCGCGCGGGTATAGGCGAGTGCCGCCGCGATCGGCTCCATCAGCAGGTGTTTCTCGCTGTCGAAGTCGAAGCCGGCGTCCTGAGCGGCGCGAGCAGTCTCCTCTTTCATCGCCGGATCGAAGTAGGCCGGGTGAGTGATCACCGCGCGCTCGAGCCGCGCCCCGAGCGCCTCCTCGGCCACGCTCTTGAGATAGCTCAGGAGCTCCCGCGCCACCTCACCGGCGGAGAGCTGGCACCCACCGAGCGGGTACAGGAGATTCGTGCCGATGCTGCGCTTGGAGAAGCGGATCGGACTGTGGCCAAGGTCGGCGGCTTCGCGCGCCAGGCTGCCGGCGATCAGGCGCCCCGGCTGCTCCGGGTCCTCCCACAGGACCGAGGGGATGATGTAGCTGCCGTAGGGATCGGGGATGATGCTCACGCCGCAGGCCTCGAGATACTGCGGCTGCGCTGGATAGCCTGGCGCCAGGCGTACCCGGCCCTGGACGGCAAGCACGCTGAAGGTCGTTCCCAGATCGATGCCGAGAATCATGTGGGGCCTCCTGGTTCGAGCCGCAGCTCGGTCATAGGTCGAACTGGATGTCGAGACGGCGGTCCTCCCACGCCTCGGGGCCGGGGATGCCGAGCTCATCCCACGACGGCAGCGCGATGTCGTCCGGTCCCGGCAGCGGCAGCAGGGCCGCCAGCGCCCGCACGTTTCCCAGACGCGGCACGCGCGGCGCCGGCGCTGGCGTGGCCTCTTCGGCGATGGCTCGGCAGAGCTGCTGCAACCGCTTGCTGGCTGGGCCGGGCACGGGATGGACCAGCAGCACCTCCCAGGCCCGCGACCGCTCGTCGAGCAGGCGCGACTCGGCCCCGGTGATCTCGGCCTCGCTGACCTCCCGGCCGGCAACCAGGTGAGGGTTGCCGGCCTGGATCTTCGCGGCCAGCTTCTGGCGCGTCGCGACGATCGTGCCCGGTGACGCGGGAGGTCCCAACTCGAGGAGCCGGAAGTAATTGGTGCGATATGGATTGTCGTTTCCCTGCCAGACCAGTGGCATGCTCACCTCCGCGGTGCGAAGCTCAGGCCAGCCGGGCGCGGATCTCGCGCACCTGGCCCAGGTTTCCCCTTGCCTTGTCGTTGGTGGGGTCGAGAGCGACCGCCTCGGCGAGCAGCGCCTCGGCCGCGGCCAGCCCTGCCGCGGGGCCGCTTCCTGCCATCCGGACGGACGGACGGCTCGGTGTCTTGCCTTGCAATGCCGTGATCGCCTCGTTCGTCTTCTCGACAGCCAGCAGGTCGAGGCAGACCGCCAGCTCTTTCTTCAGCCTGCCGCGCCCTCTGGGCGACGCCGCCTTGAGGGCCTGCCGCAGCAGATCCGCGGTGGCCGCGAAGCGCTCATCCTGATAGGCCGCGAAGGCTTTCTGTCGCAGGCCGAAGGCCTCGGGACCGCCGAAGTCCGTGCTGCGCCTCTCCGCTTCCTCGATCTCCCGCCGCAGGCGCTCGATCGCCTCGGCTGCCGTGGCGTCGTCCTGCTCCGCGGCAAGCCGGGCAGCATCGGCGAGGTCGCGGCGGGCGCGCTCGAAGGCGAAATCCATGAGCCGGCACTGTGCCCGCTGGAAGAGGGCTGGAACGCACCGCGGATCGAGCCTCACCGCCTCGTCGAGGAGGCGCAGCGCCTTTGCCGTGTCGGCGCCCTCGAGCGACTTTCGGGCCGCCTCGAGCTTGGCGGCCACCGCGCGCCGCCTTCGCGCTGCCAGGATCTCGCCGAGCAGCTGCGTGCACTCTGGCTCCAGGTGGGTGGCGACCTCGGCTGCCGCGAGGTCCGCTCCCTCTTCGGCGGCAGGGCGGCAGGCAGCCAGGGCCGCTTCCGCGTCCCGCTGCGCCGCGTCGAAGTCGCCGACCAGCAGCCGGACACTGGCGCACAGCAGGCGGGCGCGCGTGGCCAGCTCCTCCCCGGCGATCCCGGCGAGGATCCGCTTCGCCGTGGCCTCGTCGTCCGGCCCGCCGGCCGCATGCTCGCGGGCCCACAGCAGCGTGCACTCGAGCCATTCCCGGCGCAGTTCCGCGGAGCGGCGCTCGCCGGAGGGCTCGCCTGCCGCCGCCTGCATGGCGCGCCGGTAGTGGTCCGCGGCAGCCTCGTAGGCGTGCAGCAGGCGGCGGGCCTGGCCGGCACGGGCGTGCCATAGCGCGAGGTCCGCCAGAGTCTCGGGCGTTAGCTCCTGCCGATGGCCCTCGAGGCAGCTGACGCGGGCCTCGTGGGTGCGGACGAGCGCCTCCATCTCCCGCAGCTTCGCCTCGAATCCCACCGTCTCCTCGCCGGCGGCGTTGATCTGCTGCACGATCCCGGTCTGCAGCCTGGTCACGAGCGCCAGCAGGTCCTTGAGGGCGGCCAGCAGCTCACCGTCGAGATCCAGGTACCGGCAGACTGCCTTTATACCGGCCGCAAGCGTCTCGGGATCGAACGTCCCACCCTCCCAGGCGGCTGCCGGAACTTCGCGGGTTGCGCGCTCGTAGGCGCGCATCCGCACCGCGTCCTTGACCGCCGCCGGAAACGGTGAGGCCAGGGCCAGACGGATATGGGCACGGCGGCGATGATTCGGAGTGCCGGCGGCCCAGGCGATCGCGAGGTGCACCTCGAGGAGCCGCTCCGGCCAGCCGGCCCGCACCGCGGCGAAGGCGTCGGGCGAGGCGGCGTCGGAGGCCGCCTCGAGGCCCTGCCAGAACCCGGCCTCTTGCCACAGCCGGTGCCACAGCTCGAGCGCCCGCTTCCAGTCGCCGTCGGCCTGGCCCGGCTCCGCCGAGGCTTCGAGGTCGAAGGCCCGCGCATGGTGCATGATGGCGAGGTGGTGCACGGTGCGCAGGTCGTCCGGGAGCTGCCTGTGCATCTCCTCCCAGATGCGAAAGGCCTCCTTGGCATAGAGTTCCGCCACCGCTCCCGAGGGCCTGGGTTGGAGACAGGCGATGGCCCGCCGCTCCGGATTGTCCTGGACCGTCAGCTCGGCGCGCAGCTCGCCAAGCAGCGTGACCAGCCTCTCGTGCCCGCTCGTCACCGGCGGTACCTCAGGCCGGCGCCCTGCCGGCGCAGGGCGGCCGCGGCCTCGTGCTGGCCGCCCGCGTCGCGCGCTTCGGCCATGACCTCGAACAGCTCCGGCTCCCGGCCGTCGCTGGACAGGCCCTCGGCGCAGGTCCGGAGCGCTTCCTGCCAGTCGCCTGCTGAGAGCAGCAGCCGCGCCAGGGCGGCCTGCGGCCGGCCCGAGCCTGGGAACCGCGAGCGCGCCTCCGCCCAGCGGGCGCGGGCCTCTTCGGGCCGCCCCAGGCGGAGCAGCGACTGCGCCTCGCCGAGGAGGCGTTCTAGGCTCGGAGCGGCGGGCGCCTCTGGCTCGCTCTCCGCCTGTCCGGGAATCACCACTGCTTCCCCGTCCCGGGCATAGCGCTCCAGCGCCTGGAGAAGCCCCGCAGCGCTGTCATATCTCTCGCTCGCCTTGAACCGCAGGCAGCGGTCGACGATCTCGAGCAGCAGCGGTTCGTGCACCAGCTCGGGGTGCGGCGCGGCGGCAAGCGGCGGCAGCCCCTCGAGGCGCGCCTGGATCTGCAGCTGCCGGTACTCGTCGGGACGGCCGGCCGCCAGGGCCTCGAGGCCGGCCTCGGCCAGCGGGTTGCAGCCCGCCAGCATCTCGTAAAGGATCAGGCCCAGAGAGTAGACGTCAGCCGCGGTAGTCGGATAGATCCCGGCCAGCGTCTCCGGAGCCTGGCAGGTCAGGGCACCGCCCGCGTTGCTCGAGCCGACCAGACCAAAGGCCAGCTGAGCCAGCCCGAAGTCCGCCACCTTCAGCGTGTCGCGTCCCGACACGAGGATGTTGTCCGGCTTGAGGTCGCAGTGCAGGACCGCACGCGGCAAGGCGTGCATCCAGGCGAGCGGCCGCAGGATCTGGATCATCCAGCCGAGCGCCAGGGCCACCGGTACCGGGCGGTAGGCACGGATCAGCCCCTCGAGCGTGCGGATCGTGCCGCCCGAGGGAGTCCGGTAACCCTCCACGTACTCCATGGCGACGAACGCCTGACCCTGACGGTCGCGCAGGAAGCCCGCATCGTAGACCGTGACCAGGTAGCGGCTAACCGCAGAGTGCTCCGGCTCCTGCTGCAGCTGGATGAGGCGGACGGCGTCGTTCAGCACCTCCGCGGCGTTCGTTTCGGTGACCATCTCGCCGTGCAGCAGCTTGAGCGCAACCGGCCGCAGCGCCAGGTCGAACACTCTCTGCTCGGCAAGATGGACGGAGCCGAAGTTGCCGGCCCCGAGGCGCCGGCGCACCAGGAAACGGTGGTCCAGGACCTCTCCCTCCATGACCGTGGCGTCGGCCCACGTCGCGCTCATTCCGGCACCCGCTCGGCCGCCTCGGCCACGGTCGCCTCGGCCAACCGGCTGACCACCACCTTCGCCACCGGGTGGTCATCGTCGCGGGTGAGCAGATCGATGACCGGACCGACGACGAAGCGGTTGGCGAGCCGGGGGACGCAGCGGGCCCCCTCGGCGCGGGCGCCGGCGGCCTGCTCAGCCAGCCAGCCCAGGACGTCGTCCTGCACCTCTACGCGCGTGCCGCAGACCTCGCGGAACCGGTGCACCTCCGCCGCCACCTGCCGCTCCACCAGCGTTCGGTAGACCTCGCGGCTGAACGGCCGGAAGACCAGCTTGTCGTCGACGCGGTTGTAGATCTCGGGCCGGTGCAGGTACTTGACGACCTCCCTGCGGATCTCCTCCTCGAGCTGGCGGTCCAGCTCCGCGGAATCCGCTGCCGCGGGCGGCGGCAGCAGCCGCGCGAACGAGTCGGCACCGAGGTTCGAGGTCAGCACCACGATGCAGCGCCGCCCATCGCGCGTCGGGCCCGCCGGGTCGCTGATCAAGCCCTCGTCGAGGAACCGCAGCAGCGCCACCCAGACATCCGCGTGGGCCTTCTCGATCTCGTCGAACAGCACCACGCTCTGCGGCTTGTCGCGCAGGCCGTTGGTCAGCTTGCCCTCGCCGTAGCCGAGGTAGCCGGGAGGCGCGCCGATAAACAGGTTGATGCTCTCCTTGGAGTTGAACTGCCCCATCTCGAGCATGAGCAGGTCGTCCTCGGAGCCGTAGACGATGCGTGCAAGCTCCTTGGCAAGCTGCGTCTTGCCGGTGCCGCTCGGACCCAGGAAGAGCAGCACAGCCGCGGCGCCGCGGTCGCGCGGGAAGCCGAAGCGCAGGCGCTTGATCCACGGCAGGATGCGCCGGATGGCGTGGTCCTGCCCGATGATCCGCCTGCCGAGCTCCGCCTCTATCTCCCGCACCGGCAGCCGCAGGCCCTCCGATGTCTCCTCGGACTCGTCCTCGGCACGGGCGAGGTACTCGCGCAGCAGCTCGACGTTGATTTTGTGGCTGAGCAGGAACTCCGGCACCACGCCGCCGCGCGCAGCGAAGAGCGCGCGCGCGATGTGCAGCTCTCCGATTGGCAGTCCATGGCGTTCGGCCTCCGCCGCCGCCGCTTCGAGGATCCCGGCTACGGAACCGTGCAGGCTGGAGCGGTCGAGCGCGAGATCCCGGACCCGCTTCATCCCGGCCCGGCTCAGCTCGCGCGACAGCGGAGCGTGCACCTCGCGCACCGGATCGATCGCCTGGAACTGGAGGCCCCGCTGCAGGAAGCCGTTCTCGACCCCGGCCAGGGCATAGAGCAGGTGCAGGGCCGTCGCCTTCCTGCAGCCGAGCGCGGCCGCCTCCTCGCGCAGCCGGGCCAGGACGCGCCGGCCGGACCTGTCGAAGGCGCTCTCGAGCACCCCGCTAGTCTCCGGGTCGAAGACCGGCGTGCGTCCGCCGCCGGCGAGGCGCCGGCGCAGGCTGGCGTGGAAGCGCTCCAGTGACCCCTCCGAGCCGACGACGGCCGCGAGCAGCCGGCTGGCGGCCGGCGGCAGGTGGTCGAGCAGGACGAGCATGAAGAGGGCCTCGGTGCCGCGCTCGAGGCGGCGGGAGGCGATCTCCTGCTCGAACGCGTCCCACATCTGCCGCGCCGCCGCGGAGAACTCCCGGCGGCCGAACTCGATTGGCACCCCCCGGGCGCGATCGTCGTCGAGGACGGCCTCGTACAGGTTGTCGCAGAACCGTCCAGGTGTGACGCCGCGCGGCTCGAGCAACTCGACGCGAATGATGGCGCCGCCCATCTGGGCGAAGTGGGCGAGGAAGTGCACCGGCTCGATCTGCGCACAGGCCGTCCTGCTCGCCTCGGCCACGATGTCGCCGCCGTCTCCGAGCAGGTGGGCGAGCTCCGGCGTGAGGCGGCCGAAGTCGGGCCTCCCCTCGCCAGCGAGAGGCGAGGGTGGCTGAATGGAGGCCTGAGGCTCGCTCATCGTCGTCTCACCCCTTGGCGGTCAGTAGCTCGATCGCTTGTCCAGCTTCGTTCAGCGCACCCCGCGGATCCCGCTCCGCCCGGCGGGCAGCGCGCAGCGCATAGGCCAGCCCCACGACGCGCCGGACCTCCGGATCATCCAGCTCGGCGAGTGAATCCGGGATGGCGCCGTGAGTCACCGCGTCCACAGCGCCGGAGCGCAGGCGGGCCTCGGAGGCGGTGACATAGGCGTCGCTGGCCACGCAGGGGACGGTTTCAAGGTGCGCTTCGACGGCGGTGTAGCGCGCCACGAGCTCGTCGTCGTCCGCGCCGGCCATCGCCACCAGGAAGGCGACCGCGTCGTGCTGGCTCCGCTCCGCGAAGGCCCCCTCTGCCAGCAGCTCACGGCAGGCCTCGGCCGCGTTCCGGCGCCACTCCGCGTCGGAGCTGAAGAGTCTGACGACGGCGGCGAACGCGGCCCGCTGCGGCGGTCCACCGTCGGCCGGGGCGGCCACGCACAGCTCTCCCGTCGCCGCGAGCTCGGGTGCGAGCGCGAGGCGGGTGGCATCATGCCAGAAGGAGACCGCCGGATCGGATACACCCTTTAGGCGCAGGGAAGCCAGTCGCCCTGCGAGGCCCTCGACCGCGGCCCACCGGGCCGGAGCACCGCCGCTCGCGGCGCCGGACTGGAGAACCAAAGCCGTGGCCAAGACCGCGGCCGCAGCGGCCAGCGCCAGATCCTCGTGGTCCGTCGCGCACCACGCGCTGGCACGTTCCGCCGCCTCCCGCCGCCGTCCGGCGCCGAGCAGCAGGCGCAGCGCGAGACGCTCGAGCGCCGGGCCGGCCGGCTGCGGTGGCAGCGGCGGGCGAGCGCCGTCTCGCCGGGTGCGGCTGGACCGGCGCCGGCGGCCGGCCGGTGCGCCAGGCAGAGGTGGGTGCATCTCCTCGCCAGGCTCAGCCGCCAGCAACCACTCGCGCAGCTCGGCCATCGGCCGCGCCCAGGCGATCGCGCTCGCCGCCTCGCCGAGCGCCGCCAGCGCAGGATCGTGCCGCCAGGCCGCACCAGTGCCGAGGCGGGGCAGCTCGGTGCGCAGCCGGACGCGGCCGAGGCGCACGATGGCGGCACGGTCCGCCGGCCAACGGTCGAGCGCCTGGCGGTAGGCTTCGGCCGCCTCCTCCGCGCGGCCCTCCCGCTCTGCGAGGCGGCCGTGCAGGCGCCAAGCGGCCGCCGCGTAGACACCCCGCGGGGAGGGCCCGGCGGCGAGCGCGCGGTCGACCTCCTGCTGCGTCTCGTCGGCGCGGCCCTCCCGCTCGGCCACGAGTGCGGCCAGGTAGCAAGCCGGAGGAGGCAGGGGTTGCGGCACCCTGGCGAGACACTCACTGGCCGCGGCGGTATCGCCCGCGGAGAGCGCCAGCATTCCGAGCTGCACCTCGGCCTCGATCGCCTTGACTCCTCGCCGGCAGGGCACGAGGCAGTCGCGGGCTTCCTCCAGCCGCCCGAGATGGGCCAGGGCGACCCCTTCCCAATAGGCGAGGACCGAAGCAAGGCGAAGCTTGGCGAGGAATCTTGCCGGCCCTTCGCCACCCAGCGCCTCACGGGCGCGCCGGAAGCGCTCGAGCGCTCGCTGCGGTGCGCCCGACCGCAGCCACCGGCGCCCCTCGAGGTAGTGGAGATCGGCCCGTGCCTCGCACTGGAGCGGCCGCTGCAGCGGGCTGTCCGCTGGGAACCAGGGGGCGGCAACGGCAGACCACTCGATCAGCTCACCGCCGCTCTCATCGGCGGACATCCGAGTGAGACCCTGCCGCAGCTGCAGGAGGCGGCGCCATGGGGAGCCGCTCTGCCCGGACAGGCTGCCGGCAAGGCTCTCCAGGTCCTCGCCGAGGGTCGAATGTGCTGCCGGTGCCACTGCCGCAAGCTCCTGGCGCCAGACGACCCGTTCCCAGACCAGAGCGGGATGGCACG
>DATKFK010000105.1:0-7898 GCA_035544375.1 Thermoanaerobaculia bacterium | reverse complement strand
CCGGGAGCAGGCGCACCACCACCGCCTGGTTGTTGCCTTCGGCGAAGTCGACCTGCGCCGCCAGCACCTTGGCGGGAGCGAGGTTGGGCTCGACCGCCAGCAGCTCCCCCGCCGTCTGGCGCGCCGCCGTCACGCTGCCGGTCGCGACCAGCGCGTCGAAGGCGCGCGCCAGGCGCTCGCGGCGGGCTGGATCGATCGATTGGGCGAAGCCCTCGAACGGGCTCAGCAGGTAGGCCCGCTCGCGGCGGATGGTGGCGGCGGCGGCGCCTTCCGGCGCGGCCACAAGCCGCGGCGGCGGCTGGCGCTCGACGCAGGCCGCGAGGCCGAGCGGCAGCAGCGCAAAGAGGACGACGATGCCACGGCGGGTGCGACGCAAGGAGAGGGTCCTCCTTAGACCCGGGGGTTGGGTGCCGGGTGGCGGTCAGGCCGGCGGCGAAGTCGGCGCCAGGGCGATGGTCGCGATCGCGTGTTTGTAGATCAGGACCTCCTTGCCTTCGCTTTCGAGGACGACGGCGAAGCGATCGAAGCGCTTCAAGCGTCCGAGCAGATGACTGCCGGTCACCAGCTCGAGCAGCATGACCTGACCTTCCTTCAGGCTCTGAAACAGGTATCCGTCCTGGATGTTGATGTTGTGCTTGGTCATCCTCGGCCCTCCCCGAAAGCGCGCTGAACGTGTTCAAAGACCAGAGGTATCCGTCGATCCAGATCCTCGGCCGAGAACCAGGTCACATCGGGCTCTCTGCGAAACCAGGTCTCCTGTCGTTTGGCGAACCGGCGGGTTGCCCGCACCGTCTCGTCGACCGCCCTCGCGACCGGCCATTCGCCTTGCACGTGGTGGACCAATTGGCGATACCCGATGGCCTGAAACGCCGGCAGGCCGGGGTCCAGCCCACAGTCGAGCAAACCCCGTACCTCCTCCATCCAACCGCTCTCCACCATGCGGGCCACACGCCCCGCGATGCGATCGTATAGGATGCTTCGAGGAAGCGTCAATCCGACACGGATTGCTGCAATGCTCTGAGTCCCAAAGGGTTGTCTCGCGATCCAGGCCGACAGCGGACGGCCCGAAACCAGGGCCACCTCGAGCGCCCGCAACACGCGCTGCCGGTCGCCCGGCGCCAGCCGCGCCGCCGTCACGGGGTCCAGCGCGGCGAGCTCCGCGGCGAGCGCCGGCAGCCCCTCGCCGGCGGCGCGGCGGCGCAGCCGCTCGCGGACCTCCGGGTCGCCGGCCGGGATCGGGCTGATGCCGGCGAACAGCGCGCGCAGGTAGAGACCGCTGCCGCCGACGACGATCGGCCAGCGCCCACGCTCGCGGATGGCGGCGATGGCCAGCCGGGCCTGCCGCGCGAACTCGCCCGCCGACCAGCGCTCGTGAGGCTCGAGGACGTCGATCAGGTGATGGGGCACCCGCCGGCGCGCGGCCGCGTCGGGCTTCGCCGTGCCGAGGTCGAAGCCGCGGTAGACCTGCAGCGCGTCGGCGTTGACGATCTCGCCGCCGCCCGGCAGCCGCTCGGCGAGGGCCAGCCCGAGCGCGCTCTTGCCGGTCGCCGTGGCGCCCACCACGGCGACGATCGGCGGTGCCGCGGCGGGAGCAGGCTCCCCGCTCATGGCTTCGCCTTGGGCTGCGGCCCGGACAGCGGCTCGTTCAGCGGTTCGGGCAGGGCCTCGGAGGGCATCGCCTCGGGCGAGAACAGCGACAGCATCGGCAACCCCAGGCGCTCGCGCAGCACCTGGCGCGCCAGGCGGCCGCGGGCGCGCTCCACCTCCGTCGCGGGCAGCCGTCCGGCCACGGCGCCGATGGCCCTCTCCACGGTGGCGTCGAGCGCGGCGCGCTCGCCGGCCGCGAGGGCCGCCAGGGCGCCGTCCAGCATCAGGCGGTCCAGCCCGGCCAGGCGCTCCTCGATGGCCTGCGGCTCGAGGCCGGAGCCCGCCAGCTCGGACAGCTCGGCGCGCAGGTCGTCGTTTGCCGGCAGCGCCGCCGCCAGGGCGGTCAGGCGGGCGCCGGCGTCGAACGCCGGGGGCGGCGTGCGGGCGCCGGGGGCGGCCAGTTCGGAGTGCGCGGTCCAGGCGGCCTCGACCGCCGGCGAGCAGTACCGCAGGCTCGAGATGCGGCCCTTGGTGCCGCGCTCGCGGCGCCGGGCGAACACCTCCTCGAGCGCCCGCCGCACCAGCTCGAGCGGGATCCCCTGGCGGTGCCAGCGCCGCGCCGCCTGCCAGTCGGCCGGCGACAGCAGGAGAGGCGCGCCGCGCAAGCGCACGAAGTGGTCTTCGATGGCCAGGAAGTAGGCGTGGTCTTCGCGCCTTTCCGTCTCGGTGGCGGTCCCGGTCTCGTCGTCCCTCAACCTCAGCCCCGGTTGCGCTCGTAGATCAGCTTGAGGCCGAGCAGGGTCAGCAGCGGATCGACCTCGCGGATGTGCTTGGAGCCGCCCGCGATCAGGTCGGCCTGCCCGCCGGTCGCGACGATCATCCTGATCCCCGGAATCTCGGCCAGCAGCCGTTCGAGGATGCCGTCCACCAGCCCGATGTAGCCGTAGTAGATGCCGGCCTGGATGGCCCCGGCGGTGTTGCTGCCCACCAGCACGTCGGGTTTGCGGACATCTACCCTTATCAGACGCGAAGCATGGGCGAAAAGCGCCTCCGCCGAGATGCTGATGCCGGGCGCGATGATGCCGCCGACGTACTCGCCCGCGGCATTGACCACGTCGAAGGTGGTGGCGGTGCCGAAGTCGACCACGATGACCGGCGCCCCGTAACGCTCGCGCGCCGCGAGCGAGTTGACCACCCGGTCGGCGCCGACCTCGAGCGGGTTGTCGTAGCGGATCGGCATGCCGGTGCGTATCCCGGGCTCGACGAACAGCGGCCGCTTGCCGAAGTAGCGCTGCGCCAGGTGGTCGAGCGTGAGGTGCAGCGGCGGCACCACCGACGAGATCACCACCGCGCCGGCCGCCAGCGGATCGATGCCGCGCCGCGAGAACAGCGGCAGCAGCAGCGAGCCGTACTCGTCGCCGGTCCGCTCGGTGTCGGTGGAAAGCCGGAAGCTCTCGACCAGCCGGTCGCCCATGTAGACGCCGAAGACCGTGTTGGTGTTGCCGACGTCGACCACGACCAGAAGCTCGTCGCCGGCCGCCGGCCGGCTGCCTCCCGCACGCGGGCGCCGGGGACGGTCGGGGCTCATTGCTCGATGACCTCGCCCGCCGACAGCACGATCTCCGCGCCCGCGTGGCGCAGCCTTAGCCGGCCGGCGTCGTCGATGCCGGCGAACGTCCCTTCGATCTGCCGCTCGCCCACCCGGCAGAGCAGGCGGTCGCCGGGCTGGTGGATGATCAGCTCCCGATAGGCCGCCACCGCGTAGGGCAGGTCGTCGGCGTGCGTCAGCTCGCGCTCGAGGCCGGCGACGAGGTCCCAGGTCAGCTCGGCCAGGCCCGCTCCCATGGGGCCGCCGACATGGCCGGCCGATTCGGCCAGCAGCGACGTGGCGCCCGGGGGCAGGTCCTCGCGGCGCTGGCCGTGATTGACGCCGAACCCGATCAGCGCCACGGAGCCGTCCCCGGGGTGCACCAGCGCTTCGATCAGGATGCCGCCGATCTTGCGCCCACGGTGCGCGGCCGCGGCGGCTCCCACGGCGGGCGCGGCCCCTGTCGAGGCGGCCGTGGCGGCCGGGTCACGCATGGCGTGCGCAGCGTCCGGTTCGTCCCGGCCATACGGCACCAGCAGGTCGTTCGGCCACTTCAGCCGGCAGCCGCGAGGCAGGTGCTTGGCGAGCGCGCGGCACAGGCCGACCCCCACCAGCAGCGGCAAGCTCGGCAGCAGGTCCGGCTTCGCGTACGGTTGCACCAGGGTGGCATAGACGCCCTGCCCGCGCGGGCTCGACCAGGCCCTTCCCAGGCGCCCGCGGCCGCCGCTCTGCTCGAGCGCCAGCACCAGCAGCGGAGTGAGATCGAGCCCCTCGCTCTCGTAGTCCACGGCGACGCCGCGCGCCAGGAGGTTGGTCGAGACCGTGCGGGCGAGCACCACGAGGTTGTCGGGCCAGTGGCGGCCGGCGATCCCGGCGCGGCCGCGCCCCCGCAAGACCTCCGTCACGTAGCGATGGAAGTCCACCTCGCCCTCGTTCTCAGGCGCCGCCGCCCATGCTGGCGCGGATACGCTCCTGGCGTTCGCGCAGCTCCGCCAGCCGCGTGCGCCCGCCCGCCACGACCGCGGGCGGCGCCTTGGCCAGGAAGCCCGCGTCGGCGAGCCGCCGCTCGGCGCGGTCGATCTCGCCGGCGAGCTTGTCGAGCTCCCGCGACAGGCGTTCGCGCTCGGCCGGTTCCATCCCCGTGCTCCCGGCCGCCAGCACCGCCAGCGCGACGTCGATCCCGTCCACCAGGTCTCGCCGCACGGCCCCTGCCGCCGGCGGTCCAGGCGCTTCGGGCGCTCCGGCCGCTCTGAAGCTCACCGCCTCGACGCGGCAGAGGACGCGGATGAGGTGCTGGTGGTCGGCGAGGAAGCCGGCGCGGGCATCCATCGAGGCCGCCGCGCCGAGATGGAGCGAGAGCCGCGCCTTCGGCGGCAATCCCATCTCGGCACGCAGCCCGCGCACCCGCGTCACCACGTGCATCAGCACCTCCATGTCCGCCTCGACCTCGGCGCTCTCCCAGCTCTCCTCGCGGCCCGGATAGGGCGCCAGGCAGATCGTCGCCGGGTGGATCGCTTCGCGGCCGGGCAGGCGCTGCCAGACCTCCTCGGTGAGGAAGGGCATCACCGGGTGCAGCAGGCGCAGGCTGCGGTCGAGCACGCTCAGCAGCACCTCGCCGGTGCGCGGGCGCGGCGCGTCGCCCGAGAGGGCTGGCTTGGCGAGCTCGATGTACCAGTCGCAGAGGTCGCCCCAGAAGAAATGGTACAACCGGTTGCACACCTCGTCGAAGCGAAAAGCGCGGAGCCGGGAGTCGACGTCCGTCGCCAGCCGCGACAGGCGCGACAGGATCCACCGCTCGGGCGCCGCCAATCCGCGCGGGTCGATGACGGCCGCCACCCGCGCCTCGCCCGCCCGGCCGAGGGCGAAGCGCGCGGCGTTCCAGATCTTGTTGCCGAAGGCGCGGTAGCCGGCGATCTGCTCGGTGTTGAGCGCGATGTCGCGGCCCGGAATGTCCTGCGAGGTCAGGGTGAAGCGGACCGCGTCGGCGCCATACTCCTCGACCAGCTCGATCGGATCGAGCACGTTGCCGCGCGTCTTCGACATCTTCTGCCCCGCGGCGTCACGCACGAGGCCGGTCAGGTGCACCGCCGCGAACGGCACTTCGCCGGTGAAGTGGAGGGCGAGCATGGCCATCCGCGCCACCCAGAAGAACAGGATGTCGTAGCCGGTGATCAGCACCGAGGTCGGGTAGAAGGTCGCATAATCGACCGTCTTCTCCGGCCAGCCGAGCGTCGAGAACGGCCACAGGCCGGACGAGAACCAGGTGTCCAGCACGTCGGGGTCCTGGGTCAGGTGGTCGGTGCCGGCCGCCGCCGCCGCCTCTTCGAGGCTTCTCGCCACGAAGCAGCGCCCGTCCTCGGTATACCAGGCCGGGACCTGATGCCCCCACCACAGCTGGCGCGAGATGCACCACGGCCTGATGTTCTGCAGCCAGTGCTCCCAGGTCTTCTCCCAGCTGTCGGGGACCAGGCGCAGACGCCCCTCGCGCTGCGCCGCGAGCGCTCGCGCCGCCATCCCCGACACGTCGCAGAACCACTGCGTCGAGATCAGCGGCTCGACCGGCTCGCCGCTGCGCTCCGAATGGCCGACGTTGTGGACGTGGTCCTCGACCTTGCGCAGCAGGCCTTTCTCGCGCAGGCGCTCGACCACCTTGGCGCGGGCAGCGAAGCGGTCGAGCCCGGCGAAGTCGGGGCCGGCCTCGGCGGTCATCCGTCCCTGCTGGTCGATGACCGAGACGCCCGGCAGGCCGTGGCGGCGCGCCATCTCGAAGTCGTTGGCGTCGTGGAAAGGTGTCAGCTTCACGAGGCCGGTGCCGAACTCGGGATCGACCGCCGCGTCGGCGACGAACGGCAGGCGGCGGCCGACCAGCGGCAGCACCGCGGCCCTGCCGTGCAGATGCTTGTAGCGCTCGTCGTCCGGATGGAAGGCGATGGCGGTGTCTCCCAGCATCGTCTCGGGGCGGGTGGTCGCCACCACCACCTCGCCGGTCTCGCCGCCGTCCGGCGGGTCCGCGAGCGGGTAGGCGATGTAGTAGAGCTTGCCGTTGACCGTCCTGGTCTCGACCTCGAGGTCGGAGATGGCGGTGCCGAGAACCGGCGACCAGTTGACCAGGTACTCGCCGCGGTAGATCGAGCCCTCGTCGTACAGGCGCACGAAAGCCTCGCGCACCGCGGCCGACAGCCCGGCGTCCAGGGTGAAACGCTCGCGGCTCCAGTCGCAGCTCGCGCCCAGCAGGTCGAGCTGCTCGCGGATGTTGGCGTGATACTGGCGCTTCCAGGCCCACATCCGCTCGACGAAACGCTCGCGCCCCAGGGCCCTGCGGTCGGTGCCCTCGGCGGCCAGCTGGCGCTCGACCATGAGCTGCGTCGAGATGCCGGCGTGATCGGTCCCCGGCAGCCACAGGGCGTTGTCGCCGCTCATCCGCCGCCAGCGGGTGAGCAGGTCCTCGAGCGCCGTCTGCAGGGCGTGGCCGACGTGGAGCCTCCCGGTGACGTTGGGGGGCGGGATGACGATGCAGAACGGCGGCCGCGGCGAGGGCGCCGCGGCGCGGAAGATGCCGCTCTCGGCCCAACGGCGCTGCCAGGCGCGCTCGTAGGCACGCGGGTCGAAGCGCTTGTCGAGCTCTTCGCTGCCGTTCGCAGCCGCCGGCGGGAGCGTCACTCGAGCTGGCTCTCGAGCTCCCGGAGGCGGTCCTTGATCACGACCTCGGCGAGGTCCGGAATGACTTCCCACGCGATGTCGCGCACCACCTTGTCGCCGATCAGCTCCACGACCCGGCGCGCGATGCGATCGACGTCCTGGTCGCCCAGGACCGCCGCGGCCGGTGTCGCACCGGCGGCGCCGGCGGCAGGCTGGCCGTTGCCGGCCGCCGCGGCAGGCTTCCAGCTCTCTGCGGGCGAGGCGGACGCCGCGGCCGCGTGGCCGGCGTGCTCCTCGACCCTGGCCTCGGCCTCCCCAAGACCGCCGGGCAACGCGGCCTCGGGGGCGGGCGCCGGCGCCGGGACGCCAGCCGCGGCGGGCGGTTCCGGAGCTGCCGGATGCGAAGATCCGAACGGGGACACGGGCTCGGCCTGCGTCGCCCGCAGCTGCGGCGCGGACGCGGGTGCCGCCGGTTCCGACAACTCCACGTCAGCCTCGTCGAGCAGGAAGGCGCGGTCGTCGAGCGGCTCGCCCAAGGTGAAGGGCTGATCGACCCTCTGGGTGGCGCCGCCGGCGGGTGGCGCGGCGGCCGCCGGCATTGCCGGCGCCTCGGCGGGCGTGGCTTCCTGCTCCTCGAGGTCGCCCAGCGCAAAGGGCTGCTCGAAGTGCTGCGGCGAGGCCGGGACCATGGTGGCGGCAGGCGAAGGCGCGGCGTGCCCAGGGTCGGTCCATGGATCGGCGATGAGCTCGGGCTCCGCCTCGAGCTCGAATTCCTGCCAGGTGGCCGCGGCCTCGATGCCGCCCGTCAATCTGATTCCCTGGCCGATTCCCTGGCTAATTCCCTGGCTTGTGCTCGTTGCCGGCGCCGCGACCGGCGCGGCGGCTGGCGCAGCGGCGACCTGGTCCCCGGCAACGGGCTCGCCCGCAGAAGTGGCGGCAGGGGTGGCGGCCTGGTGCGCGCCGCCGCCGGACGCGGACAGCAGCTCGTGCACGCGTCCGAGCAGCTCCTGCGAATCGAACGGCTTCTTGAGGTAGGAGTTGGCGCCGCACTCGCGGGCCTGGGCCTCATCGAAGGGCTCGAAGG
>DATKFK010000104.1:0-5559 GCA_035544375.1 Thermoanaerobaculia bacterium | reverse complement strand
CCCGCCCCCTCAGGGTCCGCCTGGTCAACATGACCGCCTTCCGCAGCCGCTCCCTGGACGCGCAGGAAGCCGGCCTATGGTCCTTGCACGAGGACTACCCCGACCTGATCCCGCCGGGCGAGGTGTGGATGAGCGACGCCGCCGACCCCACGGACCGGCGCTATTTCCTGGCCAACGCTCAGGCGATCTATGACGGCCTGGCCTGTGGCCTCTCCTATGACGACGCGACCGACTACGGCCTGGCGGTGGAGCGCAGCGAGCGGGAGCGGGACACCCTGGGCGGCGAAGGTAAGCAGCTTCCCACGCACGCGGACATTGCCAGGATGGGCGTCTACGTCCGGCCGTGGCTGACCCTGGAGCGTGACGGCGAGCGGGTGGCCGTGTGGCTGGTGAAGGGACGGAAGCTCCGCGAGATCTTCAAGACCGACGCCTTCTCCGGCGGGCATGCTTTTGTTTATCCCTGGATCCCCGAGCCCGAGGTCTGGATTGAAGCCGACAAGCGGCCCAGCGAACGTGCCTTCGACGTGCTCCACGAGCTGACCGAGCGGCAGTCGATGAAACACGAAAAGCTCGGCTACGACGATGCCCACAACCGTGCCGCCCGCGTGGAGTTCGCGGCCCGGCAGGAGTACAAGCGAACGGGCAAACTCCCCTTCACGGAGACGGCCGATGGCCCGTAACCCCCCAGCCCTGTCTATCTTCGACGAGTACGGCATGCTCCGGCCGCTGGCGCCGCGCGCCGCCCTGGATTACTTCCGCCGGCTGGTGCCGACGCTCAACGTGGACGCGGAACCCTTCGCCCTGGGGCACGAGCGTGAGGCGTTCACCCTGGCCGAAGCCACGGAGCAGGAGCTACTACAAAAAGTGCAGCAAGTGCTTCAGCAGCGGCTGGAGACGGGGCGGGCGATCGGCGCGGCGCCGCGCCAGGTGGACGCGATCCTGGAGGAAGCCGGCGTCCACCCGAAGAATCCGCAGTACGCGGAGCTAGTCGTAAGAACGAACCTGATGGACGCCTACAACACCGGCATTGCCGGCGAGATGCGGGCGCCCGACGTCGCCCTCGACTTCCCGGTGTGGCGTTACCTGGGCGTGCGCGATGGCCGGCAGGGCAAGGACCATGAGGTCCACTTCGGCAAATACTTCGCCAACGAACGCGACTTCCGCGAGGTGCGCGGGCGGCGCGTCTTTAACTGCCGGTGCGGACCGCAGCCGATTTACAAGAGCGAATGGGATCGCCTCGAGCGCGAAGGCGCGCAGGTCGAGACGTACGCGGAGCCGGACGGGTTGCGGCAGTTGCGCCGGCACCCGGAAGGGAAGCCGCGCGAGGAGGGACTTGCCATGCTCGAGCGCTATTGCCAGGCCGGCGAGAACGCCGGCCTACCCGGCCCCTGCCCCCAGGAACAGGCGCCCGCACCGGCACCCGATCCGAAGCAGCGCCGCCGCGAGTACCGGAAGGCGCTGGCCCAGCTCGCCCTGGCCTGGGAGGACCGGCCGCCCTGGCCGCACCTGGAAACGCCGGAGGACGCCGCCCTTCACGAGCTGGTCGAGTTGGCCGCTTACCCCAACCAAACCGACACCCCGGATGAGCGCCGGGCGGCCGCCCAGCAGCTGGCGACCGGCGCCACAACCTGGGCGGACCAACTGGAGCGGATGACGCCGGATCCGGAGTGGGATAAGGCCGACCGCGCGGGACATGGGAAGATGATCGAGATCCTGCGGACAGTGGCCGAGAAGGCGCGGATGGCGGCGGGGTTGGTAGAGTAGGTCAAGAGGAGGGCTTGAGAGCACGAAGGGCGACGATAGCTGACTCGATGGTCTGGAAGTCATAGAGCCTGCCTTCGCTGTCGCGCCTTGCACCCAGCCCCAGAACGGCGGCCTCGCACCGCAGACGCATCTCCTCGGCGGCGTCGGCAATCGCCTCCTGAGCTGCGAGGATGAGCAGATTCAAGGGTGCAAGGTTGCCAGCGCGGAGACACTCGGCAATGCCTTCCACGTCTCCGGTCGCGGCCAGCATGGCGGTGAACGTGTTGTGCGCGGTCATGCCGATTCCGCTTTGTCGGGCTGCGCCCCGGGCCGTTCGATCATTAACATGCGGGGAGCGAAGTCGGCGCGCTCCAGCACTCCCGCGTCGGGGCATTCTACGGCGCCGCCCCTCAAAACGGCTTGACTCCGCACAAGGCCACCGGGGGCATCCCGATGCCATAGACCATGAGCCACACGCGGCCGGTTCGCTCAATCTCTTGCAACTCCGCGCGGGTCGGCTTCCAGCAGGAAATAATGACCGGCACGCCATCCGACGTTACCGTGCCAAGGACGCTGAGCGGCTCGCACTGATCGGCCGTAAGGTCGGGCGGGCGGCTGAGCAACTTGTTGGCTTCATTGAAGGACGCGGCTTCCATGCCGGTAGAATAGCACCCCGCATGGCGTCCGGATACTGCCGCCCGGCATCCTGTCCCCATGCCGCTCCAGCACGCCGAAGACGCCCTGGCCCGCCTCCGTCGCTATTGCGGCGGCCCGGGCGGCAAGCCCGGCCCTTGCTCCACGTCGGCCCCGGTCGGCCGTGGCGTCGCCGGGACGCACCAGCTACCCAAGGCCCCCGAGAACTGCCCGCGCTGCCGCGCCAAGATGACGCCCGACACCAGCGTAGGAGCTTCGGGGCATGCCCAGTGCAAGCAGTGTGGTCACTCGACCCACTTTGACGACGGCATGCGGCGGCTGGAGAGGTACTTCGCGACCAGCACGCCCGGCGGACCGATGGCGGGGGCGGAGACCTTCGCCGAATCCATCACCCTGCCCGAACAAGAGATCTTCGCCACCGGCACCCACCGCGGCAAGGACTACACCCACCGCGACCTGGACGAGATGGTCGCCAACTTCAAGCGCTTCTCCACCGGCAAGAAGCCGCTGCTGCGCGTACCCGCGGTGATCGGCCACGAGGAGAACCAGGAGTTCCTCGACCGCAGCGACCTGCCCGCCGCCGGGTGGATGACGGACGTCACGAACGTCAAGGAGAAGTGCCCCGACTGCGGCGGCTCCGGCAAGATGAGCGTCCGCGACCGCGAGAGCCAGGGCCAGGGCACGCTGATGGACGATCACGGGCAGGCACCCTGCCCGCGTTGCGTCGGCACCGGCGTGGCCAGCACCGCCAAGGCTACCTTCAAGGACGTGCCGCGCCAGGTGGCCCGGCTGCTCAAGCGCCGGGCTTATGCCACCGTCTCGGCTGAGATCTACGACAAGCCGCCGGAGGGGATTCCCGGCGAAGGGAAGTGTTTTCGCCGCGTCGCCTTCCTGGGCGGCGAGATCCCGGCGCTCAAGTCCCTGGACGACATCAACGACCTGTACGAGCACGCCGAGGATTTGCCGGCGGCTCCACCGGTCCGATTAACTTTCGCTCGTGCGCTGGCCAGTAAGACGCCCGGCGCCTGGGTCTGCTTTAGCGAGGTACAGAAGATGGATCCGGATACGCAGCCCGATGCCGGCGCCGGCAACGACCGCGAGTCACTGATCGCCAAGCTGGAGGGCATGGGGTTCTCGCGCGAGGTCCTCGACAAGGCCGATGACGCGCTCCTGGCCGAAATCCTCCGCGTCTATGACACGGCACAGAACCCGGCGGGCGAGGAAGAGGGTGGCCAGGGAGACGAGTTTTCGGCCCTGCCCCCAGGACAGAACAAGGCCATGTGGGCCAAGGCGCCGGCCAACAAGCGCGGCAAGTCCGGCAAGGGCGATTACGACGACATGGATAGCGAGTGGGCCGAACAGGAGCACGACCTGCTGGGCGGCCTGGCCACGCAGCCGCGCGCCGGCGAAACGCCGGTCGAAGAGCTGCTCACCGCCACCCAGGACGAGGCCCAGTTCGACGAGGACCAGGCCGGCCAGGCCCGCGACACGCCCCGCGGCCAGGGCGACACGTTCGAGCTTCCCGAACCCCGCGACGAGGCTCAGGCCAGGCAATTCCGCGATTACGCCATGAAGATGGCTCGCCAGCACCGCGAGCGCGGCCAGCGCATCAAGAAGATGTGCGACAAGTACGCGGGGGACGCCTTTACCACCGGCGGCGCCCCCGCAGGCGGCGGCCGCACGGCGATGAACCCTGCCGCCGGCCAGGACGGACGCACCCGCATGGACGGTCCCGACCAGGCCCAGCCCGACCCCAAGTTGCCCGAACGCGGCCTGGGCTACAACTTGCCGCCTGCCGGTGGCAACCGATCCCCCAAGAAGGTGACCATGAGCGCACAGTACCAGGAGCAACTGGGCTCCTTCATTCGTAGCGAGATCAAGCGGGCCTTCGGCAAGGAGATCGGCGGCCTCCAGCAGTTCCGCGAAGAGGTCAAGGCCGGCGAGAAGCTGGAAGCGGTGGACGCGATCCTCCGGGAGCTACGCGACCAGGGCAAGGTGGCCCCGGCCGAACTCACCATGTTCCGCGAGATCCTGGTGGACGCCGATCGCCGCGCCGTGGTGGCCAAGTTCACCGAAAAGGGTAAGGTCGTCCCGCTCACCCGCTTCGACCAGATCGTCCGCCAGCTCCGCCAGCGCCCCAGTCGCTTTGCCGAGCGCTTCAAGGAGGCGGTGGCCGGCACCGCCCTGGGCACGGGTGGCGAGGACGCCACGGCCTGGGCCGAGCGGACCTACGACGCCCACGCGGCGGCGTTCAAGAAGACCGGCGCCATGAAGCGGAAGGAGTTCGTGGACATGGCCAAGAAGGCCGAGGACGAGGGGACGCTGCACAAGTTCCGCGAGCAGTGGGACAAGATGCCGGCGGCCGCCTAGCCGCGTTTGCGGCCTGGCGATCACTACGGATTTACCGGACTTCACGAGGAGGCTTTGACCGTGGCCAACCCGACGCAACAGGTGCCGACCGAGTCCGTGCCCTTCGACGAGGAGAAGGTGTACTGGCCGGCCGATCCCACGAAAACGGCCGACGTCACCTACGCGGGCGAGATGCTCGGCATGCGCTTCGACACGGGCTACGCCGAGCATTTCGACGACAGCTTCCCGAAGCTCTTCCTGGGCACGAAGGAGATGATCACCAGCCGGTTCCAGTCCGACACGCCCGGCACGGACTTCAAGTACCTGATCCGCCGGCCCAAGTTATTCCAGATGACCCTGGCCTCCGGCACGGCGGCCATCCCGGCCAACATCGGCGCGCCGGCGTACGCCGCCGACAGCGGCCACGTGCAGATGACGACCTCCGGCCTGACGAACAACAACCTGGCCGGCATGGTGGTGGACATCGGCCGGTCGGGCTCCACGGGCAGCAGCACCTCCACCGGCATCCTGTCGCTTTCGACGACCTCGACCCCCGCCTCGGTAACTGTCGCGCCGCCGACCTTCGGCGCGCTCGTCGGCCTGGTGTGCCAGGGCTTCCTGGGCACAGACCAGACGGTGACCGCGACGGCCGGCGGCAATGCGGCCAACCTGCTGCTTACGGCGGGACGCGGCGGCAACACGACGGGCACGGCGGCCAGTCCGGGGGGCATCGGCGGCGGCTTCACGCTCACGCTGGGCGGCGGCGGCAACGCCACCGGATCGACCACGGCCAACGCCGGCGCGGCCGGCACC
>DATKFK010000103.1:0-4165 GCA_035544375.1 Thermoanaerobaculia bacterium | reverse complement strand
CAGGGCGAAGGCGTACTCGGAGCCGCCGCCGGCGGCGAGCGAGAACAGCCGGCCGCCGGCGACGATCAGGGCGGACACCCCTGCGTCGGCGGACCGCCGCCAGACCTCGCGCAGCCTGATGGCGCCGCGGCCAAAGACGCGCGTCGCGGACGCCGCGCCGTTGCGCGCCGGGCCGCTCCACTGCGGCCAGCCCGCCGCCGCTCCGTCAGGCGTGGCGGCGCCGGCGGCGGTGTCGCGCGCGCCGCCGGCCAGCCGCAGCAGGCCCGCCACCCCCAGCACGACCGCCAGTGCCGGCAGCGGCAGCCGGGCACGGGGCGCCGCCGCGCCGTTCACGACCCGTTCCTCGCCGCGCCGGCCGCGGTCTCCGCCGGGGCCAGCTCGAGCAGCACCATCTCCTCGCCGTTGCGCAGCAAAAACCTGCCGCTGACGAACATCGGACCGGTCATCGACAGCGCGCCGGGGGTGAAGATGCGGGCCTTGAGGCGCTGGCGGAAGCCCTCCGGGCTGGCCTCGACGAGGCGGAAGTCGCCCGACTGCTCGCCGAGCGCTGCCAGGTAGCCGCCGGCCAGCAGCAGCGCGGCGTTGTAGATCTTCTCGCGCCACTTCGTCTCACCCGTCTCGACGTCGAGGCAGGTCAGGAAGTTGCCGTTCATGCCGTAGAGGTAGCCCTGGCGGTAGACGGCGGGGCTGTAGGTGGTCTTGAAGACCGGCTTGCGCCACAGCTCCCGGACGCCCCAGGCGCCGCCGTCGGACTTGACCTGCAGCACCGCGGTCTCGTACCAGTTGGTGAGCAGGACCCGGTCCCCGGGCAGCGACACCGGGCTCTGGCGCGTTTCGCCGAGCGAAGGCGCCGACCACAGCACCGCGCCGTCCACTGGCCTGACCGCGAACACCTTATCCTGCGTCGCGGCGACGATCTGGGGCACACCCTGAAGGGTCATCGCGACCGGCGAAGAGTAGCCGGTGCCGCTCGCGGGGTGGGCGGACCACACCAGCTTGCCGCTGGCCGGGTCGAGCGCCACCAGGCTGTTGCTCGTCGCGCCGCCAGCCTGCACGACCAGGATGCCGCCCAGGGGCAGCGGGCTGGTGGCGAAACCCCAGAAGGGCGCTGCCGCCCCCAGGTCGGCCTTGAGATCGAGCCGCCAAACCTCGCGGCCGGTCGCCTGCTCGACGGCGAACAGCTTCCCCCAGGGGGTCAGCGCGAACAGGCGCCCGCCGGCCAGGACGGGCGTCGAGATCGGTCCGTCCAGCGAGCCGTCGTGACCGTGGTAGGTCGCTTCCAGCCGGCGCCGCCAGGTCTCCTTGCCAGTTGCGACGTCGAACGCGCCGAGGTAGTCGACATCGGCCTCGGAGAACATGGTGTAGCCCCGGCCGCCGGCCACCGCCACCTCCGAGAAGCCCTTGCCGATGGGGCGGCGCCAGACTTCCTTGAGCTGGACGGTGGGAAGGATCTGCAGCGGGCCGGCGACGCGCGCCGTGCGGTCCGGCCCCCAGAGCCCCGGCCAGTCGGCCGGTTCCAGGCTCCGGCCGGATTGGGCGAACCCGCCTCCTGCATGGGAGAGGGCGGCGAAGAGCGCCAGCGGAAGGAGGCGCCGGAAGAGCTCGCGGCCTGCGCTGCGCTGGCTGCGTTTGGCGCGATCGGCATGCATGTCAGCGATCCCGTCTATACGAAGCATCATAATCATACTGAAGCGTGTCTCGGAAACAAGCCGCGACTCACTGTTTGGTTTATAAAGCAGGATCTTTGAAACCGTGCCAGCCGCAACGAGTAGGAGGAGAAGAGACCATGCGCAACCTCGCCGTCGCCGTTCTCGGCGCCTGCCTGCTGGCGGCCGCCCCAGGCCTGCCGGTCGCCGCGCCGGCCGCCCCCGGGGCGTCCGGCCCCGCCGTACCGGCGGACGGACCGCCGCCGGCCGCGGGCGGGCGCTTCGCCTTCGTGCTCAACGGCAACCCTGCCGGCTACGCCGCGGCCCACCCCACGGGTCCGGGCCGCTGGCACCTGACGTTCGACTACCAGGAGCGCGGCCGCGGACCGCTGCTCGAGACCGACCTGACGCTCGACGAGGCCGGCCTGCCGCTGCATCTCGAGACCACCGGCTATGACTATTGGCGCCGGCCGGCCGGGGAGCGCTTCGATCTCGCCGGCGGCAGGGCAAGCTGGCAGAACGTTGCCGAGCACGGCAGCCGCGAGGTGCGGGGACCGGCCTACTACTTCAGCGTCAACGCTCCCCCGCCGGAGCTCTGGATCCTCGCGCGCGCCCTGCTGCGCGCGCCCGCTGGGCAGCTGCCGCTGCTGCCGAGCGGCGAGGCGCGGATCGAGAAGGCGGGCGCCGTCACCGGCGGCGCCGGCGGCAAGACCCGCACCGCCGAGCTCTATGCCATCTCCGGCCTTGGCTTCACGCCGGCCTACGTGTGGCTCGACGCGCGGCAGGAGATGGTGGCCGTGCTCAATGGCTGGGAGCGGACCGTCGCGCTGGGTTGGGAGGACGCGGTGCCGGAGCTGGTCAAGGCGCAGGACGAGGCCGAGGTCGCCCTGCGGCGGACCTTGGCGACCCGCCTCGTCCGCCGGCCCGCGGGCCGGCTCGCCTTCACCGGCGTGAAACTCTTCGATGCAGCGGCCCGCCGGGTCCTGCCCGGCATGACCGTGGTGGTTGCGGGTGAGCGGATCGAGAGCGTCGGCAGGGACGCGGACGTCTCCGTCCCCCCGGGCGCCGAGGTCGTCGAGGGCCGGGGCAGGACCCTGCTGCCGGGGCTCTGGGACATGCACGTCCACCTCGACCCGCTCGACGGCCTGCAGGACCTGGCCGCCGGCGTCACCATGGTCCGCGACATGGGCAACGATATCGACGAGCTGATCCCCCGGAGCCGGCACTTCGAGAGCGGCGAGGAGATCGGCCCGCGGGTGCTGATGGCCGGCTTCATGGACGGGCGCGGGCCCTATTCGGGCCCCACGAAGGTGCTGGTCTCGACCGAAGAAGAGGCGCGGGCGGCGGTCGACCGCTACGCCGAGCTCGGCTACGTCCAGACCAAGATCTACTCTTCGATCGACCCCAAGCTCGTGCCTGCCATCATCGAGACCTCCCGCCGCCACCACCTCCGGGTCTCGGGTCACATCCCCTACGGCCTCAACGCGGAGCAGGCGGTGCGCCTGGGCTTCAACGAGGTCCAGCACGCCAACTATCTCTTCCTCAACTTCATGGACGGCGTGGACACCCGCACCCCGGCGCGCATAACGGCGGTGGCCGAGCATGCCGCGGAGCTCGACCTGGGCTCGGAGCGGGTGCGGAACTTCCTGCGCCTGCTCAAGGACAGCAACGTGGCGGTCGATCCCACGCTCAACATCTTCGAGGCGCTGTTCACCGATCGCCCCGGCACCATCAGCCATCGCTTTGCCGCCGTTGGAGATCGGCTGCCGCCCCAGTTCCGGCGCACCCTCTACGCCGGCGGGCTGGTGCCGCCGCCCGGCATGGACGAGCGTTACCGCGACGCCTTCCGCTGCCTGCTGGCGATGGTGCGGGCCGTCCACGACGAGGGGATCACCATCGAGGCCGGCACCGACGCGACCAACGGCTTCTCGCTGCACCGCGAGCTCGAGCTCTACGTGGAGGCGGGCATCCCCGCTCCGGAGGTGCTTTACATCGCGACGCTGTCCGCGGCGCGGGTGATGGGCCGCGACCGGGAGCTGGGCTCGGTCGCTCCCGGCAAGCTCGCCGACCTCATCCTGGTGGACGGCGATCCGGCGGCGCGGATCAGCGACATCCGGCGGGTGGCCCTGACGGTATCGCGCGGCCGCATCTACGACCCCGCCCGCCTGTACCAGGCGATCGGCGTCAAGCCCGCGGTGTAGCCCGCGGCTCTCTTGCCGCCGCTGCGCGGTCGCCGGCCGCGGCTCCCCGCGGCCGGGCCCGCTGGTAGCGTGCCGCCGCCCCCCGGACCCTTTCCTTGCCAATGGTTCGCCCTCCCCGAGCAGCCCCCAACCCCGCCGCGGCTAAAAAGAGTCAGTGCGAGCCTTAGCAACTTTGTTGACGCGTGTTACGCCTGGTCAGGTCTCTGTGGTATGAGAATTGCGTTGAAGATCCGATCCTGGGCTATGTGGAGGGAACAAGCCGATGGGGCAGCAGGAATCGTACCTCGACCCGATCGGACACCTGGCGGCGATCGTCAG
>DATKFK010000102.1:0-5141 GCA_035544375.1 Thermoanaerobaculia bacterium | reverse complement strand
CGAAGAAGAAGGGAAACGGCGCGCCGGTCACCGCCCGGTAGGTCTCGTGCCACTCCGCGATCGCCGTCACCACACCCGGCGGGTAGGCAGCCGCGATGATCGGTTCGACGTCTCCGACCGCTGCGTCCGGATAGACGCTCCTGACCAGCTGCGCGAACTGCCCGACTGCCAAGGCCACCGCCTCCACCGGCAAGTGACACGAGCGCGGGTCGGCCACCACGGTGCCGAAGAAAAACGGCTCGTCGACCTTCACGAAGAGCACCTGTGCGCCGAGGGACTTCAACCGCTCGAGATAGGCGAGCGTGAAATCGTGGAGCGAAAGGCCCCATGGCACATATCCCTCGACACCCGAGCCGCAGGTAGGCTGGGCCTGTAGCGCCGGCGCTTCGATCTCGATTCCCATCCGATGCGCGTTGAGAAAGGCGACGACTCGTTGCAACTCCTGGTCGCCGGCGGCGGCGATCCAACCGGCGTACATCCCCACCACGCCCACGTGTGCCATGGCCCGCGGCCACGCCGCATTCTCCTCGAACAAACCAAGGAAATCCTGCGACCCGCGGCTGGGTCCGTTCGGCCACGCGGCGGGCGACGGCAGCGGATGGAACCAGATGCGGTTCGCGCTCTCGCGGGGATGCCGGGCGCGCGCCGCGGCCGCCGCCGGCGGCGGCTCGCCCGGTGCGTCCTGGGCCAAGGCAGCCAGCGTGCCGGCCGTCAGCAGGAGAGGGAGAAGCAGTGCGCGCCGCCATTGGCGCGAAGACGGGTTCATGCACATCGGTGATCCTCCAGGTCGCACATCGGTCGCACGTCGGTCGCAGGTCAGTCGCACATCGACCGAGTAGTGGTTCCTGGACGCCGGTTGTATGACGGGATAGACCCCCCAACACCCCTCCGGGCCCACCGCCTGTTCCGTGTCGGCAGCGTTTGATAAGATAGCGGCACATTCAGCGCGCGGGGGTTGGCGGTCGCGGCCCTGCGGCCGCGAAGGGCGCCGCATCCCGCATGCCGCCTTCAGCCTCCCCGCCTGCCGGGTGCAGGATGCCGGAGAACCGGATGCCTTGGTCATTGGTCATCTCACCCTTGCGCCGCGAGGCGCGCGCTCCCGGCTGGCGCGGCTGGCGCCGGGGGGTGCCGCCGCGGCCCGCGCGCCGATCCCTGCGGCGCCAGCTGGCCGGCGCCGCGCTCGCGGCCGCCGCCTTCTCCTTCGCTGCCCACTGCCACCGCCCGGCGGCTTTCCAGGATCGGCCGCTGCGGATCGCCCTCAACAGCGGCCCGTTCACCCTCGACCCACACGCCAGCGAGCTGCCGAGCCTCTCGGTGCTGCGGAACATCTACGATTCGCTGACGGCCTTCGATGCCGGCAACCGCGTCGGACCGGCCCTGGCCGAGAGCTGGGAGAACCCCGACGAGATCACCTGGATCTTCCACTTGCGCCGCGCCGTGTCCTTCCACGACGGGCGCGAGTTCACCGCGCGCGACGTGCTGTTCAGCTTCGACCGCGCCCGCCGGGTCCCCGGCAGCAAGATCGGCACCTACCTGGTGGCGATCGACAAGGTGCTCGCGCTCGATCCGCACACCGTCGAGATCACCACCCGGCGGCCGGACCCGATCCTGCTCAACAAGGTCGCGTTCGTCATGATCGTGCCGGCGGGCTCGCCGCCCCGGATCCTGCAACCCGTCGGCACCGGCCCCTACCGCCTGGCCGCCCACCAGCTCGAAAAGCGCCTCGTCCTGCGCGCCTTCGAGCGCTACTGGGGAGGTGTCCCCAGCGTGCGGACCGTCGAGTTCCTGCCGCTCCCCGACCACGACGCCCGGGTCAACGGCCTCCTCGACGGCGACCTCGACATCATCGAGGAGCCCAGCCTCGCCGCCGCGGAGCACATCCGCGCCGCTCGGGGGTACCGCATCGCCAGGCAGACCCAGAGCCTCGGCGTGACCTATCTGCTCTTGCGCAGCGATCGGCCGCCGCTCGACGACCCAAGGACGCGGCGCGCCATCTCTCTCGCGCTGGACCGCGCCGCGCTGGTGCGGCAGGCGCTCGACGGCGACGCCGTGCCGCTCGGACAGATGGTCACCTACAACGTCTTCGGCTTTTCTCCGGACATCCGGCCGCCAGCGGCCGCGCCGGCCGCCGCCCGCGCGCTCCTCGCCGCCGCCGGCCACGCCGGCGGGCTCGACCTCGAGCTGCAGATCAGCCCGGGGCTGCGTCCCGAGCTCGACGCCCTGGCGCAGCAGTTGCTGGCCGTCGGCATCCGGGTGCGGGCGCTGGAACGGCCGCTCGAGACGTTCTCACCCGACGCGGACTCCTCGTTCGCGTCATGGTTCTGTCTCTCCGGCGACGCCAGCGACTTCTTCGACGTGATGGCGCACAGCCCGACGCCGGGGAGCGGCTACGGCGCCGGCAACTTCACCCACTATCAGAACCGCGCGCTCGACGTGCTGATCGAGCAGAGCGAAGCGACCCTCGACCTGCTTGCCCGGCGCGGCGAGCTCGAGCGTGCGATGCAGGTGCTGATCAGCGACTACGTTTTCATTCCGCTCTACTCCACGCCGATCCTCTACGGCACTCGCGACACGGTCGCCTGGCAGCCGCGCAGCGACGAGCTCATCCTGGTCAACACCATCCAGCGGTCGAATCCGCACGATTGACGGCGGCGCTCGCGCCACCCCGGGGCCCGGGCCTACTCCGGACCGTGCAGCACCCCGGCCTCCAGCGCCTTCAGCACCGCGCGCGTGCGATCGCGCACGCCGAACTTGGCGAGGATGCTCGAAACGTGGTTCTTGACCGTCCCCTCCGCCGTGCCGAGGGCGTGGGCGATCTCCTTGTTGCTGTAGCCGCCGGCCATCAGCCGGACCACCTCGGCCTCGCGCCGGGTCAGCTTTTCGATCGGCGCCTCGGTCGCGACGTGAACGCCCCGGGCGAAGCGCAGGAGGCGCTCGGTCACCGCCGGCTGAAACACCGTGCCGCCGGCGGCGACGGCGCGGATCGCCGCGATCAGCTGGTGATAGGAAACGTCCTTGAGCATGAAGCCGCGCGCGCCGGCGCGGATGCCGTCCAGCACCGCCTCGCTGTCGTCGAACGTCGTGAGGATGAGCGTCGGCGGCAGCGTGCCGGCGGCCGACAGCTCGCGCAGGACGTCGATCCCGCTCCGGTGCGGCATGCGGACGTCGAGCAGCAGCACGTCGACCGGCACCGCGGGCACCCGCGCGATGGTCTCGCTGCCGTCTCCGGCCTCGCCGACGACCGCGATGCCGCCGTCCATTTCGAGCAGGGTGCGGATGCCCTGCCGAACGAGCAGCTGGTCGTCGGCGATGAAGACCCGGATCACCAGGAAGCGCCCCGAGCTGTCGATCTAGGCGCCGTGCAGCGGCAGCATGGCGGTGACCTCGAAGCCGCGGCCCGGCTGCGTGGCGATGCGCAGCTGGCCGCCGGCCCTCTCCAGCCGCTCGCGCATCCCGCGCAGGCCGAAGCCGTCGCTCGCGATGTCGGCGCCGCGGGCGCCGCGGGTGCCGCGGCCGTCGTCGTGCGCATCGATGCGAAACGCCTCGCCATCGCGCTCGATCACGATCCACAGGTTCTCGGCGTTGGAGTGCCGCGCGGCGTTGGTCACGATCTCCTGCGTGCAGCGCAGCAGGATGTGCGCCCGCTCCGGATCGGCGATGCGCAGGCTGTCCGCGATCCGCAGGTGGACCCGCGGCCGCGGCACCGCGCCGACCAGCGCCTGCAGCGCGCGGGCGGCGTGGACGCCGTCGCGCGCCTGGAAGTCGGCGACGATGTCGCGCACGTCGCCGAGCAGCTCCCTGGCAAGCGACTGCGCCGTCTCGACGTTGGCCTTCGCCGGCCCCGCCGTGCGCTGCAGGGCCGCCTCGAGATTGAGGGTGAGGGCGGTCAGGCGGTGGCCCAGGGCATCGTGCAGCTCGTGGGCGATGCGCAGGCGTTCGGCCATGCGGCTGCTCTCCTCCAGGATCTCGTGCACCGCGCGCAGCTCGGCGTTGGCCGCGGCCAGCGCGGTGCGCGCCGCGACCTCGCGCGCCATGACGTAGAAGATGAAGAACGCCACCAGTTGAAACCCCAGGCACGCCGGCGCCAGCAGCAGCGCGGCGCGCGGGCTCATCTGGACGGCGACGGCGGCGCCCAGCAGGGCCGTCTGGACGCTGATCCAGGCGATGCCGCCGACCCGCTCGAGGCGCGTCCCGAGCTGCATCGCCACCAGCGCCAGCAGCGTGGCTTCCGAGCCGTTGCAGCGCAACAGCACCAGGGCGAGCGCCGCGCCGGACTCGGCGGCCAGCAGGAGCAGCCGCGGATGGCGCAGATCGACCGCGAAGAGGATGCCGAACAGCAGGTAGGCAGCCAGCCAGCGGCCGTCGGAGGTCGTCCCGCCGCTGTGGTAGATGACGGCCGGCAGCCCGACCATCAGCCAGGTGATCAGGCCAAAGATGCCGATCAGCCTTGGCTGAACGATCTGGGATGCCTGGGCCATCTGAGCTATCTGACTGAGCTGTCTGAAGCTCCGTGCAATCAGCATAGCACCCCCTTCCGGGGGGGCGCATGGGCCGAAAGTCATGCCCTGGCGTCCCGGGTCGAGGTGCCGGGCCGCTCATGCCGGCGGTCCTGGCGATTTAGAGGTACCGCTCCCGCAGGATGGCCACGTGGTGCGCGAAGTGCCCCGCCACGATGAAGGCCAGCGCCCGGACGGTGAAGGAGTTGCCGCTGGCGACGCCGCGGCGCGCCCAGGCGTCGCGCGGCAGGTTGCGCAGGAAGGAAAGGGTCGCCAGGCGGACGGCGCGGAACTCCTCGACGTGGCTGGCCCACGGGACCTCGTCAGCCCGCGCCGCCGCGGCGGCGGCGTCTTGATCGAAGCTCGGCAGCTCGCTGTCGAAACCGCGGGCGAACCACAGGGCGCGCGACGTGAAGATGCGCTCCGTGTCGTTCAGATGGCTGAGCACCTGGCGGATGCTCCATTTCTCCGGCGCATAGCGGTGCAGCGACTTTTCCTCGCCGATGCCGGCCCGCAGCTCCATCGCCTCCGCCAGCTGCGCCTCCAGCGTGCCCATCACGTCGTCGTTCGCGAGCTTGTCGATATAGGTGAAATAGTACGGCGCCGCCTCGCCGCGTTCAGGGAAACCGATCATGCACTGACCTC
>DATKFK010000101.1:0-2193 GCA_035544375.1 Thermoanaerobaculia bacterium | reverse complement strand
GATGGTGGATTCCGACACCCGGCGGATCACGATGCACGACCATTTCGTGACCGTCGACGAGCTGCTGATCAGCGGCAGGGGCGAGGAGATCCAGAAGCTCACCGGCTTCCAGTTCGCCTGGCACCAGGCTTTGCTCACCGCCCCCTTCCTGGGCGCCGCCGCCCGTGCCATCGAAGAAGCGAGGAAGTTCCTGCGCACCGTCCGGGCTGACAACGACCGGCCTCTCGCCGAGCTCGACGGCGTGGTGACGGAGGTCGGCCGGCTGGCGATCCGCTACCGCACCGCCTGCTGCATTGCGCACCAGGCCGGCGAGCTGCTCGACGAGCTGGCGCGGCGCCGCCCGCAGCCGCTCGAGATCGCCAATGCCGTCGAGCTGGCCTGTGCCGCCAAGCGGACCGCCACGCAGTCCGCCGAGGAGATCGTCGGCGAGGCCCGCCGCATCATCGGCCCTCGCGTCTTCACCGGCGGGCATTCCCTGGAACGGCTTTCGGAAGAGGTGATGTTCGGTCCGATGGCGGGAGAGCTGGGCCCGGCCATCGACCGGCGCTACGGCGGCATGGTCCTCGGCGAGAGCGATTTCATGGCCAGACGCTGGTAGGAAGCGGGCGGTTGACCCCCGTCGCCCGGTGCGGCGGCCGCCCGCTGCGAGCGTGGAGCGACGGATGCCTGATGATCGAGTTCCCATAGCAGCGCCGGGGCCGGACCCGCGGCACACGGCGCCACCCGCGCCTTCGAGCCTGACCGAGAGCCAGCTGCTGTTCTGGTTCGCGCACGAGCTCAACCCGGAGGTCCAGCTGTACTTCGACGCCGCCACGACCACCTTCTCGGTCGACGGCGAGATCGACCCCGTGCATTTCCGGCTCGCCTTCCAGAAGCTGGTGGACAACTGCGACTCCTTGCGCAGCACGTTCCCCACCCGCAATGGCGCGCCCTACCGCCATGTCACCGAGGGGTCGGCGGCGCCCCTCGAGCTCGTGGACCTCGGCGCTCTACCGGATCCGGCGGCGGCCTGGGAAAGCTGGCTCGGCGAGCGCTGCCGCGTCCGCCTCGATCTCGAGCGGCGGCTCTTCGACAGCGCCCTGGTCCGGCTCGCGCCGCGCCGCTGGGTCTGGTTCTGGAACGTGCACCACATCATCGCCGACGCCTGGTCGATCGCCAGGATCGCGCAGACCCTCTCGCGCTACTACCGCCTCGCGTGCGCGGCCCAACTCGACTCCGCACCGCCGCTGCCTTCCTATCAGCGGTATGTCGAGCACGAGAGGCGCCTGCAAGAGTCGCCGCGCTACGAGCAGGCCCGGCGCTACTGGGAGGAGAAGCTCAGCTCGCCGCTCGTGCGCGCCACCTTCTACGGGCGCGAGGCGGCCCGCCACGGCCAGCTCACGGTGCGCTCGACGATCGAGCTTGGGGACCGGGAGAGCGCCGCGGCCGTTGCCGCCGTCAGGCGCGCCCAGCTGTTTTCCCCGGCCGTCGTCTTTGCGACGACGCTCTTCTCGCTGCTGTATCGCCTGACCAACGAGCGCACCCTGCGGATCGGCACGCCATTCGCCAACCGCGGCGAGGACTGGGCGGAGACCGTCGGCCTGCAGATGAAGGCCTGTCCGCTGCAGATCCAGGTCGACGACGGCGAAACCTTCCTGTCCCTGGCGCGAAAAGTCCAGCGCGAAACGGTGGCGACGGCCCGTTACGAGTTCTTCCCGGTGCGGAACCCGGCGCCGGACCCGGTCTACGAAATTTACCTCAACTACCAGAATATTGCGTTCACCGAGTTTTGCGGCCTGCCCGTCGAATTCGCGCTGATCCAGACCGCGGCTTCGAACGACCTGTTCAACCTCCAGGTCCGCGACTTCTCCGCGAGCGGCCGTTTCACCCTCGACTTCGACCTCAACGCCGACGTTTTCGACGCCACGGAGCGGGAGCGCACCGTCGGCCATTACCTGCGCCTGCTGGCCGCCTTCTGCGACCGCGAAGACCAGGCCCTGGCGGCGGCCGCGATGCTGAGCGCCGAGGAAGAGCACGAGCTCGTCCACGCGCTCAACCAGACCGCGGTCGACTTTGCGGCGGCGCTCCCCATTCACGAGCTGATCGCGTCCCGGGCCGCGGGCGCGCCGGACGCCACGGCCGTGGCCCTTGGCGAGCAGCAGCTGACCTACCGGGAGCTCGAGCTGCGCGCCGGGCAGCTGGCGCATCGTCTGC
>DATKFK010000100.1:0-4764 GCA_035544375.1 Thermoanaerobaculia bacterium | reverse complement strand
ACCTGATCACCGTGCTTTTCATCACCCGCTACACGCGGCGGCCGCTGCACCTGTTCGGCGCCGTCGGCCTGGCCTTCCTGGCCGCGGGCTTCGGCATCGACCTCTACCTGGCGATCCTGTGGATGGGCGGCGCGACCCTGTCCAACCGGCCGCTGCTGCTGCTTGGAGTGCTGCTGATGCTGCTCGGCATCCAGGTGCTGACCACGGGCCTGCTGGGGGAGATGATCACCTTCAAGAACTTCCGGCGCCCGGACAGCTACTCGGTCAAGGAATACCTGGATTGAGCGGCGCCTGGCACCCGGGAGGTCTTCTCTGGCACCGCTTCCGGCAGCGCTCGACCTCCTCTTCCTGACCCAGACCTATCCGCGCTTTCCGGGCGACATCGCCGGGCCGTTCATCGAGGAGCTGGCCCGCGCCCTGGTGCGGCGGGGCGACCGTGTCACCGTCCTGGTCCCGCATGCCGCCGGGGTCGCGCCGGCCTGGGAGGCGGGAGGCGTCGAGGTCATCTCCTTCCGCTATGCGCCGGAGGCGGCCGAGGTGCTGGGCTACGGGCGGTCGCTCGAGGCCGACGTGCGGGTGCGGGGTGGGACCGCGGCGGTGGCGCCGCTCTATCTCGCGGCGGCCCGGCGAGCGGTGGCGCGGCAGGTGCGCGGCCGGCGGTTCGACCTGGTGCACGCCCACTGGATCGTGCCCAACGGCCTGGCCGCGGCGGCGGCGCTGCGCTCCGGTCCATCGCGCCGCGATGAGATGAAGCCTGTCGCCGGGCCAGACCGAGCGCAACCCCTGGGAGGTAGTGGACTCGAGGGAGGGGCAGGGGGGCCGGCACTGGCGATCGGCCTGCACGGCAGCGACGTTTTCCTCGCGGAGCGGCGCGGCGCGCGGCGCCTGGCGAGGTGGGCGCTGGGACGGGCACAGCTGCTGACCGGCTCCTCGCCCGAGCTCGTCGAGCGGGTGTGTGCCCTCGGCTTCCCGGCGGCGCGGTCGCGGGTGATCCCCTACGGCGTCGACACGGCGCGCTTCTCGCCGGACCGCGGACGCCGGCGCCTGTGGCGCGAGCGGCTGGACATCGGCGAAGGCGCGCCGGTGCTGCTCGGCGTCGGGCGGATGGCGGCCAAGAAGGGCTTCGGCGTCCTGGCGGCGGCGCTGCCGCGGCTCCTCGAGGCGCTGCCCCAGCTGCACGTGGTGCTGGCCGGGGGCGGCGACCTGCTCCCGGAGCTGGCGGCGGCGACGGCGCCCTGGCGGGCGAGGGTGCATCTGCCCGGAGCGGTGCTGCGCGACACCCTGCCGGACCTCTATCGCGCCGCTGACGTCTTCGTGCTGCCGGCGGTCCACGACGAGAGAGGCAACGTCGATGGCCTGCCGAACGTAATCCTGGAGGCGATGGCGAGCGGCCTGCCGGTGGTAGCCTCTGGGATCTCCGGCATCCCGCTGGCGGTGGCCGACGGGGATAGCGGCCTGCTGGTGCCCGAGCGGGACGTCGAGGCGCTCGCGGCGGCCCTGCGGCGGCTGCTCGCGGATGGGCAGGAGGCGAGGCGGATGGGGGAGCGGGGCAGGCGCCGGGCGGAGGCGGATCTCACCTGGGACGTCATCGCGGCGCGGCATCGCGAAGCCTACGAGCTGGCACTGGAGAGTTGAGGAGGGTGCGTTTTGCCGGCAGCGCGAGTGGGGCGCCGGCAGGGGGGCACGAGAATGGCAGGCGGGGAGGATGGCGGACAGAAGACGGCGGATGGGGGTGGCCCGGACGGGGGCGGCTCTTGTGGCCGGTCCGCGAAGCCCATATACTTCGGGACACTGTTTTTCAGCTGTGTTGGTCGGTAGATAGGACCCATTTGGGCTACGCACTCATGGCGCCGAAGAAACCACCCACCGGCATGACCAAGGCCGACCTGGTCGACGTGGTCTACGACCGTCATGGCGGCTTGACCAAGAACGAGGCGGCCGAGATCGTCGAAGCGATCTTCAAGACCGTGAAGACGTCGCTGCGCGACGGCCGGACGGTGCGGATCAAGAACTTCGGCACTTTCGAGATCACCAACCGGCCAGGAAGGACCGGCGTCAACCCGGTCAGCGGCGAGAGGATCTTCATCCCGCCGCACCGCGGGCTGAGCTTCCGGCCGGCGCGGCGTCTGAAGGACGTGCCAGGCGCCGCGCCCGCGGAGCGGGACTAGTGCACACTGGCTTGGGGCTCTAGATGGCGCCCAAGGCCCGCGTCCAGAAACGCCTCTACTACAAGATTGGCGAGGCCTGCAAGGCGCTCGGCATCCAGCCGTACGTCCTGCGCTACTGGGAGACCGAGTTCCCGGCCCTGAGCCCGAGCAAGAGCCGGTCGGGCCAAAGGGTCTACAGCGAGAAAGAGCTCGAGATCATCCGCCGGATCAAGCAGCTCCTCTACGACGAGGGCTACACCATTGCCGGGGCCAAGAAGAAGCTCGAAGGCGAGCTGGCCGCCGGCACGCTGGGGGAGCCCGCAGGCGCGCCGTTGACACCGCCGGGGACGGCGGCTGGAGCTGGCGGTCTGGCAGGCGCCGCCGGTGCCGCCGGAACCGGCTCGCCGGCCGCTCCCTTCGTGGTCCAGGGCGCCGGCGCCGGTCCGGGAACCACGGCCCGCCCGGACGTCGCGTCGGCGGCGGTCGGAGCGGGGGCAGGGGCGGGGGTAGGAAGCGGGGCTCGCGCAGGTGCGGGTGCTGGCGCGAGCGCGGGTCCGAGCGGCGCGGGCGCTGATCCTGGCGACAGTGGCGCGGGCGTTGCCGGAGCCGGGGCGAGCCCTGGCGCCGTAGGAGGCGGCCCCGGCGGAGCAGGCGCGAGCCCCGGCAGCGCCGGCGCGAGCCCGGTCGGCAGCGGTGTGGGCCCTATCCGGACCGTGCCCCTACCGCTGGTCCCGGTAGCGCCGGCCGCGGGCATGCCCAGCGTGGCGGCGGCCACCGCCAGCCCCGCGGGTCCCGACGGGAGGGGGGACCGGCCAACGTTGCCCTTGGAGCCGCTGCCGCCATCGGTGGTCGAGGTACCGGCAGGTTCGCAGCCGCAAGCGGCAGCCGCTACCGGGGCGCCGGGCGCCGGTCCTCGTAATGCCGCCGGCACGAGAGGGCCCGTGCTCTCCATGGCCGAGCATGTTGCCGAACGCGCCGGAGGCGCGGCTGCCAGCGGCGCGCCGCCGCCGGCCGGCACCCTTGGTCCCGCGCTTGACACCGAAGCTGCCAAGCAGATAGAAACCCTCCGGAAGGGGATACACAAGGCTCTCCAGGAAGCCCGCGAGATTCTTGCCCTCCTCGACGCAAGATCACCGCAGTAAGCAGTCCGGTCGGGACGTGGCGCAGTCTGGTAGCGTACCTGAATGGGGTTCAGGGGGTCCCGGGTTCAAATCCCGGCGTCCCGACCAATAACTCCAATAAAATCAATGCTTTAGCGGGGCGGTAGGTATGGCATCTTCTCTGCGCGGCACCTTCGTACACATTTCGTACATCTTCTTGCGATGTCAGTTGAGGTTCCGCCGGCGCATTCGGGGTGCCGTTCCCGCGTAACGGTTTCCTCGCGCCAAGCCAGGTAGTGCACCCAGCAGTAGCGGACCAGGGCACCGCGTCCTTGGGTCCGGTCCCTTTCTGGCGCCACCGGCGCGTCGACTTCGTTCTCGCGCCGCGGCACGAGTGAGAAGGTGACGCCTTGAAGCCGAAGACCATGGACGCGCCGGCGCAGGGCGAGTCGGGGCGGGCGCCGGCGGAGGCGCCGGGATATTGGCAGGATGCGATCCGGGGAGGGGCGGACGCCGGCGAGCGGTGTGCCGAAGCTCATCGCCACCACGCAAGTGGTCGGCGACTTCTCCGGCACTTCCAAGACCTGGCTGTGGGCCTGGGCGAACGATTCCATCGACAAGAAGCTGGCGGTAGGTGCCCAGAGGGTGTGCCGGTATGGCCGGGTCCATGGCATGGAGCGGCTGACCAAGGGCCAGCTGGCCGACGACTCTGAAGAATGGTTGTGCCTGGCGGCGATCACCGCCCTGCAGTTGCATGCCAAGGGCGCGTATCGCATGCCTGACGAGAAGGGAGGCGCCCTCTACCTGGTGTGCACGGACATTCGGTGGGTGCCCGGAGTTGCTTTCTCGGGGCGCAAAGCCGGTCCAACGGTAGCGTAGCGCACCACGAGGACGGAGACGAGAGCACCAAGGACGACCGATGACATAGCAACTTATCGGAATGCGTTAAGGCTCAACTGACCTCAAGCAGCCACTCCTTGATAAATTCGATATCCTCGCGGCTCTCTGACGGTAACCACAGGTCCAGCCTCGGCCTATCAGTCCATGGTTGTCCGGCCCCAAAGTAGACGAATGGCCGAAGATCGTGAGGCACGCTAATTGTAGTTATCAACTCGCGAACAGCTCGCGCTGTTTCGGCGAGCAAGCTCCGCGCAAATACTCCCACCGCCTGTGCTTGAAATCCTAGTTTGGCGATAGAGGTTGTTTCCCTATTCACAAGTGCTTCGACTACATGCGGATCCTCTCCGAAGGATCGATAGAGCGCGACGTGGCGAGTCTCCGCGATTCTTCGCAGAAACCTCTCAATATTATCCTCCAGTTCCGCTCTCGTTCCCTCAGGACCTTTGATGGTATCCATTATTGTCGCGCCAGGCTTTCGCAATGTTGGGAATAGTTGCCTAAAGAAGTGTCGGAAGTACACTGGGATCTCGAAGTCACTGCGACAGAATAGATGGCTCAGCTCAAGCCAGCGTTTCACGTGCCCTCGTGCCCTCTCTTCATATTTCCAAGTGTTGGCG
>DATKFK010000099.1:0-2547 GCA_035544375.1 Thermoanaerobaculia bacterium | reverse complement strand
CAGCCGGTAGTACAGGTCCTCGCGGAACTGGCCGCGCGCCAGCGCCTCGTCGAGCTCGCGGTTGGTGGCCGCCAGCACGCGCACGTTGGCCTTGAGCGGCCGGGTGCCGCCGAGGCGCTGGAACTCGCGCTCCTGCAGCACGCGCAGCAGCTTGGCCTGGACCGCCGGGCTCATCTCTGCCACCTCGTCCAAGAAGAGCACGCCGCCGGCCGCCTGCTCGATGCGGCCCGGATGGGTGGCCATCGCGCCGGTGAAGGCGCCCTTTTCGTGGCCGAAGAGCTCCGATTCGAGCAGCGTCTCCGGCAGCGCGGCGCAGTTGAGCGCGACGAAGGGGCCGCGGGCGCGCGGCGAGCCGCGGTGGATGAAGCGGGCCACGACCTCCTTGCCGGTGCCGGATTCGCCGGTGAGCAGGACGGTCGTCTCGGTCGGCGCCACCTTCGCCGCCAGGGTGAGCACGTCGTGCCACTCCTTCGACTCGCCGATGACGCGGCGGTAGCCGCGGGACGTCTCCAGCTCCTCCTTGAGCGCCTCGACGCGCTCCTCGAGCTGGGCGGCGCGCTCGCGCGCCTCGGCGGCGCGAAGCTCCTCATGGGCCAGGCGCTGATGGGAGAGGGCGAGGCTCACGTGGTCGGCCACCCGGCGCGCCACGACCACGTCCTCGGGCGAGTACTTGTCCGGAGTCTGGGAGATGAAGACGAGCGCGCCGACGAGGCCGCCGTCGAGCCGCAGGGAAATCTTGAGCAGCGAGCGCATCCCCAGCGTCCGGGACAGGCGCTTGTGGTCCTCGCCCCTGGCCGGGATGGCCTCGACGTCCGGAACCACCATCTCGTCGGCTTCGAGCGCGGATTTCGGCTTGCCGTCCGTGCTCACGGTCAGCGGCAGGTCGGGAACCGGCTCGCCGGTGACGGCGTCCACCGTGAACTGGCGATGATCGTCGCTGTAGGAGACGAGCGCCAGCCGGTCGTGCGGCAGGACCGGCTGCACCACCGCCGAAACCTGGTTGAAGATCTCCCTGACGTCGAGGACGGGTGCCATGGTGAGCAGCAGCTCGTCGAGGACGTCGAGGCGGCGCCGGCGCTCCGCGTCCAGGCCCCACAGGCGCTCGTGCTCGAGGGCCAGGCCCACGAGGTCGGCGATGGGCCGGAGGGCGGCCTCGTGCTCGGCGGTGAAGGTGCCCGGCGTGCGAGAGCCCAGCCAGACGAAGCCGGCGGTCTCCTTGCCGCGCAGGATGGGCGCGACCAGACACGAGCGCCATTCCTGCTCGAGCACGAGGCGGTCGGCGGGGAAGCTGGGCTCGAGCACCAGCGAGAGGTCGTCGATGCGCTGGGCGCAATGGCAGGGCGGCCTGATGGCCGGGGAGAAATCGCCCATGCTGGCCGTCTGCGGTCCGCCGGCGACGCCGCCGGCGAACGAGTAGAGGGTGAGCGCGTCGGGGCCCTCGAGGCGCTCGACGATGATCGCGTCGAAGGGGAGCACGCTGGCCGCGGCCTCGGCGACGCACGCGAAGACCTCCTTCAGCTCGAGCGTCGTCGCGACGACCCGCGCGATATTGCTGAGCGCCGAGACCAGGGGGTTGGACGTCATGGCCTCATTGTAGCGCACGGTAAAGGGCCGGCCCGGGCCGGGCCGCGGGCCCATCTCCGGGTCGGCGGCGCCGGTGGTCGGGCCGGTTTCCTGGTATGGCTCCTGGTCCGGCACCGGTCACCACTCCTGCGGCCGCGTGGTGCGGTGCTTGTAGCGCGCCAACTCGATCGGGTCGACGCCGAGCGGGATGTTGGAGCCCTGGTATTCGAACTCCTCGCGCAGCTGCCGCCGCTCGCGGCTGTCGAGGAACTTCTCGCCCCAATCGAGAGACTGGCGCTCTTCCATCTCGAGCTGCGGCAGCAGGGCCGAGAAGAGCATGGCGTGGGTGATCTTGGTCATGGTGGGTCTCACTTTCTGGCTTCGCGGCGTTCTGGCTTCGCGGCTGTCCGCTTTCCGGCTTCCTGGGCCGTTTTCTGGGCCGATTTCTGGGTGCCACGCGGGGTCGGTACGTTCGGCGTGGTCACTTCCCGAGCATCCTCTGCACGCCGAGCTCGACGCTGGCCAGCAGGAGCACTCCCAGGTAAGCCGGATCGATGCCGGTTCTTTCTGCGGTCCAGGCACTGAGGACCGCGAGGACGGTGCGGCCTGCGTTCAGCCATAGGGACCCCCGGTCGCGGCCAAACTCATCGGTCGAGACGTGGGGAGCGGGCGCGTGGGGAGGGCCGGAGCGGCGGGAACGGGCCTGGTCACGACGGCCGCCGGTTTCCGGGGCGAGACCGGCGGTGGCGGCGCGGGCGATGCCCGCGAGCGGCAGCCGGGGGTCGGGAAGGGTTCGAGTGGGTTGTCGCTGCGTGGAAGATTTCATCTGACGGCCCTTCCCCTTTGCGTCCGGGGCGAGAACCTTTGATGGGTGCTCGCCTGCTCGGTTACCCCTCATCTCAAGCGGCGTGCCAGCGCCACGGCGGCTGCAAATGACTGGCTAAGTGCTTCAAGAGATGTGACTTGCGGCAAAAGAACTGGGGC
>DATKFK010000098.1:0-12559 GCA_035544375.1 Thermoanaerobaculia bacterium | reverse complement strand
CCGCCGGGTCCGAGTAAAGAGGCAGCCGGTCCGGGTAGGCTCCAACCAGGAGGCACCTGGGGCAGCAACACAACAATGGAGCGCCACCCCGGCCCGCGCGTCGCGGGGAAGGCGCGCGCGCCTGGCGGGGAAGGTGCGCGTGCGCCGGGTGGGAACGGCCGCGCCGCCGCGCGAAAACCTTTCTAATCGGCGGCCCTGCACCCCGCGAGGCGCGCGCCGACCCGGAGCATCGCCCGCATCCGGAACACCCCCTGCCGCCGCAACACCGCCCGCTCCCGCCGGCCGCCAACCCGAACGGCCGGCGAGCGGCATGCGTATGTATCTACAGGCAGCCAGCTCGAGGGCCACGTCCGCCCTCCCGGGAGGACGGGTGCCGGCCGCGGGTTCCCTTCCGGGGTGGATGGCATGCGGTTTGCTTTACAGGATTGACGCAGGTTGTTGTGGCAGGAGCAGACCGCCGGCCCGAGCGGCCGGTGATCGAAAGGAGGACAGGACCGTGAAGAAGATCAACCGTACGATGTTGTTTTCGGCCCTCCTTCCGCATATCGAGATGGAAGAGCGGCAGTCTCTCGATTGGGGAGAGAAGTTCCTGGATACCTCGTCGCGGCGCCAGCTGCGTGAGCGCTTCGAGTATCAGGGTTCCAACATTCCAGTGGGCGCCAGCGAGTTCGAGCTCGCGCGCCACCGTCACCTCAGCACGCGGCACGGCAGCAGCGACAACTGGCTCGGCGCGGCCGGCGCATAGCCAGGCTCACCCTCCGCAGCTCGACGCCCCGCTCAGGCAAGACCAGGCAGTGGGCGGCCCGTGAGGTATCCTCGGGCCGCCTGTCGTCGCCGCGCCCCAGGCCCGGCTGCCGGCTGGCTTGTTCTCTCCGTCACCACTCTGTAACCGCCGGAGACGTGACCCCGTCTTCCACATGAGGGCGCTTCGTGCCGCAGGAGACCGCTGCAGGGCGGGTTTCACGGCACGAGCCCGCCACGCCAACCATGCCACCGAGATCACGCCGTTTCCGGCCGCCGCCTGGCGGCGTCGGGAGCCTCGCTTGCGCGCTCTTCGCGGCGCTGGCGCTGGCCTCGAGCTGCACGCGGAGCGCGCCGAGCAGGCCGTCGCTGCTGCTCGATCCGCAGCTGGTGGCGGGCGACACGTCGAGCTTCGAGCAGCCCTTCGAGGACGCGCCGGCCAGCATCCGGCTCGGGCCTGGCTGGCAAGACCCCGAGAGAAAATGGCCGCAGAGCGACCGGCACGGCATCGCGTGGGCCGAGCAGGCGGCGCGCATCTACTTCGCGATGCCCCTGACGCCGGCGTCAGACTTCGTGGCCGTCGGCCTGCCGCTGACCTACCCGGGGGCGCCACGGCAGGTGATGACGCCGGTGCTCAACGGCACAACCCTGCAGAGCCAGCCCATGCCCAAGGACTGGAGCGAGCTGCGCGTCGCACTGCCGGCGTCGGCCCTCATCTCGCCGATCAACACCCTGGACCTGTTCTTCACCTTCCAGGCGGTGCCGGCGAAGGTGGGCCTGGGCGCCGACAGCCGCTCGCTCGCCGCCGCCTTCGACCTGCTGGCGGTGGTGCCCCACGGCGAGCCGCTGGCCGCCAGCAGGGACTCGCGAGCGCCTGCCATCCGGCAGGACCGGCAGCTCGTCCTCAATCGCCGGCCCACGGCTCTTCCCCTGCCGCCGGCGCGGCGGGTCGACGTCCAGCTGGGCGACGTGCACGCCGCGACCAACGGCCTGCAGCTGGACATCGACCTGGAGTCCGCGGACAACTCCCGCCGGCATCTGTGGCGCGGCGGCGCCGCGGCGGCAAGCGGGCACTCGCTCACCGTCGATGTCGGCGACCAGCGGCCTGCCCGCTTGCTGCTCGAGGTCGAAGGCGCCGAGAATTCCGCGGCCGCGGCGGCGAACGCGATCTGGATGGAGCCGCCGGCGATCCAGGTGGTGGCCGCCGCCGAGCGCCGACCGGCAGCCAGCCCCGACGTCTTCGTCTACCTGATCGACACGCTGCGGGCCGACGCCCTCGGCGTCTACGGTTCGCGCGTCCCCGCCTCGCCGCGCATCGATGCTTTCAGCCGCGATGCGGTGGTCTTCGACCATGCCTACAGCGCGGCTTCCTGGACGCTGCCTGCGACTTTTTCGGTGCTGAGCGGGCTGGCGCCGTCCCACCATGGCGTCGTCCAGCCGGGAGACCGCCTGGCCGAACGTCTGCAGCCCTGGTTGCCCGAGCTGCTGTCGCGGCGGGGCTACGAGACCGTCGCCATCTCCCAGTGGCTGCTGGGAGGCGACCACTTCGGCATGAACCGGGGGTTCGAGAGCTTCTACCTCAACGTCCGCCAGAGCGGCAAGATCCCGTCGGCCAACGCCCGCTGGTTCCTCTGGCACCAGCTGCTGCAGCGCCGCCACCCCGACAGCCCGCTGTTTGCCTACCTGCACGTCGTCGATCCGCACGCGCTGTACCGTCCCGAGGGAGAGGACAGGCGGTTCGCCGGCGAACACCCGGGGAGGCTCGCGCCCGAGCTTTACGACCCCAACTATTTCCTCGCCCACGGTCTGGGCCGCAACCACTCCGAGGTCGAGCACCTGCAGGCGCTGTACGAGGGCGAGGTGCACGCGGCGGACCGCGCCTTCGGCACCTTCGTGGATCTGCTCAAGTTCTTCGGCCTGTACGACCGCAGCATGATCATCCTGCTGAGCGACCATGGCGAGGAGTTCTACGAGCATGGCGGCTTCGACCACGGCCGCACGCTCTACGACGAGCTGCTGCGGGTGCCGCTGATCGTCAAGCTGCCAGCCTCGCGGCAGGCAGGGACCCGGGTCGATGCGCCGGTCAGCCTGCTCGACGTCGCTCCGACGATCGCGGCGATCGCGGGAGCGGCGGCCGCCGGAGTGGGATTCGACGGCGTCCTGTTGCAGCCTGCCGGCCGCGCCGCCGCCGGACCTCCCCGCGCCATTTTTTCCGAGACTCGTGCCGATCCCGTGAACCTGCGGGCGGTCAGGCAGCGTACCCTCAAGTGCATCGAGAGCCTGAGCCGGGTCGACCGCTTCTCGCGGCCGGCGCCGGCCATCGAGGCGTTCGACCTCGCCGCGGACCCGGGGGAGCGCGCGCCGCTGCCGGCGGCGGACGCGCGCTACGAGCGCTGCCGCGCCCTGCTTCAGGAGCTGCCGCCCGTCCCGGACGCCGCCAGGGCCCAGGGCCGCCACCCGCTGCCGCCCGAAGACGCCGCCAGGCTGCGCGCGCTGGGCTACCTGCGCTAGGATCGGAGCGTTGACGCCGGATCGATCCTGGAGGCGCGGCGGGCGGGCAGCAGGCAGGTCACCACGCCGATGCTCAGCAGGACGGCCAGCGCCGCGGCGACGGCGAGCGGATCGCTCGGCTTGACGCCGTAGAGCAGGCTCTCGATCAGGCGGGCGAGCACCAGGGCCGCGGTGAGACCGAGCACGAGGCCGGCGACGACCGGCCCCATGGCCCGCCGGAACAGCAGCGACAGGACGCTGCCGCCGTCGGCGCCCAGGGCCATGCGGATGGCCATCTCTTGAACGCGCTCGCCGACGGCGAACGAGACCGCGGCGCCGATGCCGATGCCGGTGATGGCCAGGGCGAGCGCGGCGAAGAGCGACAGCAGGCCGGCGGTCAGGCGGGCCGGCGCCAGCGAGGTGTTGTACACCTGGTCCAGCGTCTGGACGGCCGACACCGGCTGCTCGCGGTCGATGTTGGCGACCGCGGACCGCAGATCGGCGAGGAAGGCGGCCGGCTCGGTCCGCGTGCGCACGAAGACCTGCGATGCGGGACCGGGCAGCTGCTGGTAGGGCAGGTAGAAGGTGGGGCGCGACTCCTCGGCCGGCCCCTCGTGCCGCACGTCGGCCACCACTCCGACCACCGTGCGCCAGCCCGGGTCCCCCCGCCGCAGGTCGAGGCCGAGGCGCTGGCCGATGGCGCTGCGGCCGGGCCACCAGTGGCGGGCCAGCGTACGGTTGACGACCACCACCTCCGGCGCCTGCCGATCGTCGTGTTGCGTGAAGGCGCGGCCCTCGAGCATCGGGATGCCGAGGGTGCGGAAGTATTCCTCGCTGGCGACGTGGAGGTCGGCCCGCGGCGCCGGCTGGCCCGGTGGGGTCGGCTGCCCCTCGACCCGGTAGGAGGGCGTCAGGAATTCGGTGTCGCCCATCGGCACGTCGCTCGACACCGCCGCCGAGACGACTCCCGGCGCTCCCGCCAGGTCTTGCAGCAACCGCCGGTAGAAGCCGGCGATCGTCGCGCCGGTGGGGTACTTCGAGAAGGGCAGCTCCAGGGTGGCGGTGAGCACCCGCTCGGGCCGCACGCCGGGATCGACCGCCAGCAGCCGCACCAGGCTGCGGACCATCAGCGCGGCGCCGATCAGCAGCACCAGCGACAGGCCGACCTGCGCCGTCACCATCAGGTCGCGGAAACGCCGGCCGCCGGCGGACGCCGTGGAGCGGCCGGCACCCTCCTTGAGGGAGGACGCCAGGTCGTTGCGCAGGGCCTGCATCGCGGGCAGCCAGCCCGAGATCAGCCCGGCGGCCAGGGACAGCGCCAGCGAGAACAGCAACACCATGCCGTCGATGCGGATCTCCGTGGCCCGCGGCGTGAAGCGGTGCGCGAAGGCGACCAGGAGGTCCAGCCCGAAATACGCCAGCAGGCAGCCCAGCACGCCGCCGAGGAGCGACGTCACGACGCTCTCGGTCAGCAGCTGCCGCACCAGCCGGGCGCGGCTGGCGCCCAGGGCGGCACGCACCACCACCTCCCGTTCGCGGCTGAGCAGCCGGGCGAAGATGAGGTTGGCGGCGTTGGCGCAGGCGAGCAGCAGCACCAGCGCGGCGGTCACCAGCAGGATGATCAGGGTCGGCCGGAAGCGCCCCACCATCTCCTCGCGCACCGGCATCACGTCCATGGTCATGCCGGTGACGGCGTCGGCGGGGAACTCACGCTGGATGCGCGAGGCGATCGTCGACACGTCGGCATGCACCCGGTCGACCGTCTCGCCGGGCTTCAACACACCCCACAGGCTCACCAGCCGGAAGGACCGGTTCGTCTTGAGGTTCTCCGCCGAGCGGAAGGGACAGGAGGAGGTGGGCATGAAGACCCGGTCCTTGCCGGGATAGGAAGGGAGGGGAGGAAGGACGCCGATGACCGTGATCGCCCTGCCGTTCATGCGCAGCCGCTTGCCGACGATGCCGGCATCGCCGCCGAAGCGGCTCTGCCAGTAGTCGTAGGTGAGCAGCAGCACCCAGTCGGCGCCCGGCCGGTCGTCCTCGGCCCGGAAGTCGCGGCCGAGCAGCGGCTTGACGCCGAACTGGCGGAAGAAGTCGGCGGAGACGACGCCGGTCTGGACGCGGTCCGGGTCGCCGTCGCCGATGAGGTTGAAGGCCATCGAGTGGTACTCGAGCACCGCCGTCAGCGTCTGGACCTGGCGGCGGTAGTCGTACACCTCGGGCACCGAGTAGTACAGCTGGTCGTGCGACCCGCCGGCGGCGCGCGGCACCAGGTGGACCAGCGACGGGCCATGCGAATAGGGCAGCGGCCGCAGCAGCACGCCGCGGGCGACGCTGAAGATCGCGGTGTTGGCGCCGATGCCCAGGGCAAGGGTCAGCACGGTCACCAGGGTATAGCCGGGATGCGCCCGCAGTTGGCGCAACGCTTGTCGCAAGTCCTGAATCATCGCCGAATCTCCGAAGTCGCCGGGCGTTGTCCGCGCCAGGCGCGCCAGGTGCCGCCTGCCCGCACCGTCAGGCCTTGGCCTCGACCAGCTGCTCCTGGCGCGGCGGCCGCACGGTGCGGTCGTGGAATACCTTATCGTAGTTCCGCGACAACGCCATCGCCACGTCGCCCAGCGGATTCTCGATCCCGGGGTTGCCGAAGAGGATCTGGTTGAACCACTTGCCCTTGTTCTTGCGCGTGGCGAAGATGTAGCGCAGGTAGAGCACCGCGCAGGCCAGGCGATCGGACCAGCCCGCCCACTGGATGGTCTTCCACAGGTAGCCGAAGTTGTAGTTGCGGTAGTCGAGCTTGCAGAGGTAGAACAGGTAGACCAGCATCGAGTTGATGCGGAAGTAGCGGTCCACGGCGGCGTCGTAGGCCTTGAGCAGCGAGGTGTCCGGCCGTTCCTGGTCGAGCAGGGTGTTGAGCGGATCGACCAGCGCATAGGCGCTGTTGAAGGCCACCTGCAGGCCGGTCGAGAAGATCGGGTCGATGAAGCCGGCGCTGTCGCCGACGATCGCCCAGCGGTTGCCGTAGTAGTGCTGCGAGCGGTACGAGTAATCCCGCACGACGCGGAACTTCTCCACCGTTTTCAGGGTCGGGTTCTCGAGCAGCTGGCTGATGTAGGGGATGTCCTTGGCGTAGTCGTAGAAGATCTGCTCGAGCGACTTGGTCTGCGCTTCCACCTTGACCGTCTGCTGGCTCAAGACCACGCCGAGCGACACCGTGTCCTTGGTCACCGGGATGTACCAGGCCCAGTCGCGCCGGTTGCGGTGTGCGCAGAGCTTGAAGTTCAGCTCGTCGTCGGTGTTCTTGATCTCGATGTCGCCCTTCCAGTGGCAGAACACCGCCATCTTGTTTTCGAGCAGCGGGTCGTTGTACCAGTTGTTCTTCAGCTGGTGGTTGATGATCGCCCCCTGGCCGGAAGCGTCGACGATCCACTTGGCATAGGCGTAGTGCAGCTCCTCGGAGGGTCCCTGGGAGTAATCCTTGTATTCGACCCCGATCGCCTCGTCGCCCTGGAACAGCACGCGCTTGACCAGGTGCTCCTCGCGCACGTCGACGCCGTTGCGGCGCGCCTGGTCGAGCAGCACCTTGTCCAGGCGGCTGCGCGCCATCTGGAACGCCCAGTTCTGCGGGTCGTCGCGGTTCTCGCGGTAGAAGAAGACCGGGAAGTTCTTGTCCCAGAGGACGAACTCGAGCCCCTTCTTCTTGACCTCGTTCATCGCCGCCAGCTCGTCGTAGACGCCCATCTCCTTGAAGACGGTGAAGCCGAAGGCGGTGATCGACTCGCCGATGTGGAAGCGCGGGAACTTCTCGCGCTCGAGGAGCAGCACCCGGCGCCCGCGCTGGCAGAGCTTGGAGCCGACGGTGGTGCCGGCCGGGCCGCCGCCGATGATGATCACGTCCCAGTGGTCCGCTGCTTGCCCTGTCGCCTGGCGCGCCGCCGCCTGGGTCGCGGCTGCGCCGTTCGCCTGTCGCGGCACTGCTTTCAAGTCACTCATGAGCGATCTTCCTTTGGTTGACGGGTTGGCTGTTCAGGTTCACGGTTCATGCCGCGTGCCGCGGCCATCCGCGGCGCAGGTTCTGCTTCGACTCAGGCCACCGCCATGGCGCCGCGCGGGGCGCGCGCCAAAAGCAGGGCGTCGCAGCCGCTGTCGATGCCGGTGAAATAAGGCGTGTTCATGCCGCCCAGCCGCTGGCCGCACGGCACCTTCACCATCCGGTCCGGCCAGTCCCCGGCCCCCAGCGAGGAGCCGAAGCCGAGCTCCGACCACAGCCGCGCGCCGAAGCCGGGCATGATCGGGGAGGCGAGGACGGCCAGGGTGGCCGCGGCGCCGGTCTCGAGCGCGGCGGCGGTCCGCCGCCGGTCCACGGCGCTGCCGCGCCAGTGGCTTTCGGCGGCGCCGAATGCCTGCGCGGCGTCCACCAGGCGGTCCAGCGCCGCGGTCACCCGCCGCGGGGAGAAGCTCTCGGCCTGGTACGACGCCGTCGCCTCGCGGACCAGGTGGTCCACCTCGGCGGCGAACTGCGCCTGGGCGGCCGAAGGTTCGGCCGCCTCCGGCACGAAGCCGTCGTACTCGGCGTGGAGCTTGCGCCCCAGCCGCAGCAGCCACGGCTCCCAGGCCTCGACCAGCCGCCGCGTCGCCGCCTCGCGGAAGTCCTGGAGCCGGAAGTTGGTCTGCTCGGCCTCGGGGCGGTCGCGGCACAGGTACCAGCGCAGGGCGTCGACCGGCAGATGGTCGAGCGCTTCCTTGCCCCAGATGGCATGGCTGCGGCTGGTCGAGAACTTCAGCCCGTCCAGGCGGTAGAACTCGTTGGTGACGAACGCCGCCGGCAGCCGGATCTCGGGGTCGTAGGCCATCATCTCGGCGGTGAACAGGATGGCGTGGAAGTAGCTGTTGTCGTAGCCGAAGAACTGCACCACCTCGGCGTGGTCGGAGCGCCACCAGTCCTCCCAGCTGCCGTCGCGCCCCATCCCGGCGAGCATCTCCGAGGTGGCGGAGAGGTACCCCGGCGCCATCTCGAACCAGGCGTAGAGGCGCTGCCCCGCGAACCCCGGCACCGGCACCGGGATGCCCCAATCCGAGGGGTTGCTGACCGGGATGTCGGGCAGGCCCTCGGCCAGCATGGTGTCGCACAGGGAGGCGAGGTGCGAGCCCATGCTGACCCGCGAGAAGTACTGCTCGAGCCGCGACGCATGCGGCGCGAGCGGGAAGAAGAGGCGTTCGACCGGGCGCCGCAGCGCCGGGCTGCCGCAGTGCTTGCAGGCGGCGTCGCGGAGGTCCGTGCACTGGTTGGGCTGCGCGCAGACCTCGCAGGCGCTGCCGTCGGAGTGCGCGCCGCAATGGGGGCAGATGCCGGAGAGATGCGATTCGAAAAGGTACCGCTGGCACTTGCCGCACCAGGCGGCCTCCGACTCGCGGGCGACCAGGTGGCCGCCGGCGTGAAGACGCTCGACGAAGCCGGCGACGAAGCGCGCATGACGCGAGGAGTGGAGCGGCCGGACGTAGACGTCCACCTCGATCCGCGCCCGGCGCAGGGTCTCGACGATCGCCTCGTCGAAGCGGTCGGCGACCGTGCTCGGCGGCAGGCCGAGCTGATCGCCCTTGGTCGCGACGTAGCTCTGGTTGTCGTCGCCGCCGGTCAGGTAGCACGCCTCGCGGCCGCTCAACCGGCAGAAGCGCTTGTAGACGTCTCCCGCCAGGTAGGGGCCCGACAGGTGACCGACGTGGAGATCGCCGTTGGAGGTGGGCGGGGTGGCGGTGATCAGCACTCGTTTCATGATGGTCCTCGGCGGCTCTGTGACGCGGTTGGGCGGCGGTTCGAGCGGTTCAATCCGAGCCAGTGCCGGCGGTTTCCTGGAAGGCGGCGGCCGCCGCCATCGGCACGAGGTCCTCGTCGCGGACCGCGGCGCCGCCCTCGCCGCCCTCCCCCAGCAGCGAGTGCACGATGTCGCGGCTGCGGACGGGGAGCACCGACAGCAAGCCGTCGGGGATGCCGTGGGTGCCCTCGCAGAAGCCCTGCAGGTAGACCTTGGGCGCGAAGCCCGGCACGCTCTGCACGCGATAGTCGCGGCCCACCCGGTAGGTGCCGTCGCCGTTGCCGAGCAGGAAGGGAGCGAGATCGCGCAGCAGCGGATGGCGCCGCGGGCGCTCGAAGCCGGTGGCCAGCACCGCGCCGTCCACCTCCATGCGCTCGAGCCGTCCAAGGGCCTTGTTCCACAGCGTGGCGACGACGGCGGCGCCGTTGGGCTCGAGCTGCCGGAGCTCCCGCAGCGAACGGATGCGGACCTTGGCGTCGCCGACCACCTTCTTTTCGTACATCGCCTTGTAGATGGCGTGGATCAGCTCGATGTCGACCGCCGAGTAGTTGGTGTCGGCATGCACCGCACGCAGCGCGCGGCGCTCGGCTTCCGGCAGGCCGAAGAAGACGTCGGTCATCGCCGGCGCGTACAGCTCGTTGACGAACTGGCTCTCGTCGGCGGGCTTGAAGGCGAAGCGGCGCATCACCGCGGTCACCTCGGCGTTGGGGTAGTGGGAGAACAGGTACTGGAAGATCTCGGCGGCGCTCTGTCCCGAGCCGACCACGATGAAGCGGTAGGGCGCGTCCTCGCGCGGGAAGTGGCGCCGCACCTCGCTCAGGAAACCCTGGGAGTGGAACACCTTCTCGGTGACGCCGATGTCGATCCCCGGGGGGATGTAAGGGGTGGCGCCGGTCGCCACCACCAGGTGGCGCGCCAGGTACTCCTCGGCCTCGCCGGTCGCCAGGTCGCGCGCCACGATCCGCACCAGCTCGACGGTGCCCGCGCGGCCGTCGCCGCCGGCGCGCTCCGGCCCGAGGACCGGCGCCACCTCGAGCACCTCGCGGCCGTAGCGGACGTGATCGGCGAGCTGCGCGGCGACCCAGCGGTAGTAGTGATTGAACTCCAGCCGGGTGGGGAACCACGAGCGCAGGTTGACGAAATCGATCAGGCGGCCCTGCTGCTGCAGGTAGTTGAGAAAGGTGAACCGGCTCGTGGGGTTGCGCAGCGTCACCAGGTCCTTGAGGAAGGGCACCTGGACCTCGGCCCCCGAAAGCAACATGTCGGGATGCCACTCGTAGTCCGGCTTGCGCTCGAGAAAGACGTTGTCGACCGGGGGCGCGCCCAGGGCCTCGGGCTCCTCCTTCAGGCACAGTGCCAGGGCGAGATTGGCCGGTCCGAAGCCGATCCCGACGACGTCGAAGGGCTGGCCGGCCGCACGGGGCGCGGCGCCGTTGTTCCTCGTTCGCTGCTTGCTCGCGTTCATCGCCTGGGCCTCGTCGTTGTCTGTTCGCTCTGCTGGTTGGTAAGAATTGCTTCGGGGCCGCCGCTTCCTGCTGGCTTGCGCCTCGCCGGCCCACGCCTCGCGGGCCTACAGGTGAGCTCCGGCCTGGCGGTTCTGCCGGGCCACGGTGCGCCGGCCATTCCAGGTGCGCAGCGGCTCCGGCGGCAGCCAGCTGGGCGGCGGCAGCTGCCGCAGGTCCGCGAGCCGCGGCGAGGCGGCGCCCGTGGCGAGGTCGGCGAGCAGCCTCCCCGCCGCGGTGCCCATGGCAATGCCCGCGAAGTTGTAGACGGCGGCGGTGAAGAGGTCGGGCTCGAGCTCGCCGAAGTAGGGCTGGCCGTTGCGCGAGGCGCCGTACAGGCCGCTCCAGGTGTGCTCGAACGGCACCTCGGCGAGCGCCGGGAAGCGCGCCGCGAAGGCCTGGCGGTGCCGGGCGCCCGCCGCGCCGCACACCTCCTTGGGAACCGCGGCCGCCGCCGTGTAATGGAAGGTGTTGCGGATCAGGATGCGCTGGTCGCGGGTCCGCCGCACGGTCGAGCCTCCCGGGTCGGCCGGGAGCACGCCCCAGTGCCGCTCGCCGCCGAGCGCCGCCTGTTCGGCCGCGGTGAGCGTGCGGGTGAGACTGCCGAAGCTCCAGCGCGGCGAGGCGCGATGACGCAGGAAGCCGAGCCCCGGGGTGTAGCCGTTGGCGGCCAGGAACAGGCGCTTGCAAAGCACGGTGCCGGCCCCGGCCTGGACGCGGAAAGCGCCGTCGCGGCGGCGGATGCGGCGCACCGGCGTGCGTTCGTAGACCGTCACCTCCTGCGGCAGCGAGCGCGCCAGGCCGCGGATCAGGGCGGCGGGCTGCACGTTGACGCTGCCCGGAAGGTGGATGGCGGCGCGATAGAAGTCGGTGCCGGTGAAGGCCGCCGCGGCGCCGGCGTCGAGGCGGCGATAGGGCGTGCCGGCCGCGTCGAGCCAGGCCGGCCAGCGCTCCAGGGCGCGCAGCCCCTCCTCGCCGGCGGCGGCGCGCAGGTAGCCGCGATCGTCCCAATCGCACTCGATGGCGTGCCGGGACACCAGCTCCGCCAGGCACTGGATGCCGAAACGGGCGACGCGCACGTAGCGGTCGCGGTCGGCGGGGGACATCTGGGCCGCGAAGTCGGTCAGGTCGACGACGAAGCCGGCGTTGCGGCCGGAGGCGCCGTCGGCGACGCGCTGCGCTTCGACGACGGCGACCGGCTCTCCCGGCCGCAGCTCGGCGAGCCGGCGCGCGACGGCGAGGCCGGTCAGCCCGGCGCCGATCACGGCCGAGCCGACCCGCAGCTCTCCGGCCAGCGGCCGGGGTGGCGGCGGCGGCGGCAGCAACGCGCTCCAGCTCGAGTCCGTGTCGGCAGCGGGCAGCTGGATCATCCGCGCGGGCTCCCGGCGGCTGCGAGGTCCGCCAGCCCGCGGATCGGGCTGCCCGTCGGCACGAAGCTTGGAGTGTCCTCCCAGACCGCCTCGGCGCCTTCTCCCAGGGGTGAGGCGAGTCCCAGGCAGCTCCACAGCCGCGCGCTCCACGCCGGCAGCAAGGGGTACGCGGTCAGGGCCAGGACCTTGACCGCGAGCACCTGCAGCGCCATGCCGGTGTTGCGCTCCTCGCGGCGGTTGCCGAGCCCTCGCCAGGGCAGCTCGCGGTCGGCGAAGCCGGCGGCCGCGAGGCCCAGGTCGGAGAGAGCGCGCGCCGCCCGGCGCGGCGAGAAGGTGGCGGCCTGGTAGGCGGCGGCGGCCTCCTCGATCGAGCGCAGCAGCGTGCCGGTGAACTGCTGCTGCTCGGGCGTCCACGCCTGGGTCGGGGGCGTCAGCCCGCCATGGTCCTCTGCCAGGGTCGCCGCGAGGTCCTGCAGCCATTGCAGGGCTTGCGGGCTGACGGGGTCGCCGGGGTCGCCGGAGCCATCGGCTTGGGAGCCGTTGGCGGCCGGGCCGCCGGCGGCCGCGCACTCGACGAGGGCGAGCGGCGCGTAGGCAGCCGTCCCGGCGCCGGCGGCGGCTGCCGCCGCCGCGAGGGCGGGCATCGCCA